>NZ_JABAIP010000004.1:0-295111 GCF_012843185.1 Shewanella sp. DNRA4 | reverse complement strand
GTGTAAGCGTTGTGAGGCGTTGAGCTAACTGATACTAATGACTCGAGAGGCTTAACCATACAACCCAGATGGGTTTTGCTAAGAGACTTAGCTTGAATATGAACACTTAAGAAGTGGTACTCAATACAGCTTTCCGAATTCATTTACTGCCCACATAAGATGGGGAGTAGATACCAAATTTGCTTGGTGACAATAGCATTGTGGTCCCACCTGATCCCATCCCGAACTCAGAAGTGAAACGCAATCGCGCCGATGGTAGTGTGGGGTCTCCCCATGTGAGAGTAGGTCATCGCCAAGCGCCTAATTAAACAATGAAGCCAGCTGAACAAGCTGGCTTTTTTGTTTTTGAAATTTCAAATAGCCTGTTTTTTGTAACATAGCTATCTCATATTCAAAACATCTAAATGTTATTAGATGATTATAATCAATCACTGTCTTAATTTTTTAGGTAGTGCTCTCCAAAATACTCGTATTTATGTTAAGTCTTTTTGCTTAGTCGTAGGTTTACCGTTAGCATACAGGGCGTCTATTTCTTTATTTAAGATCATAAGCTACCAATGCTTCGCAAACTCTCACTCGCCGTATTAATTCCTGTGTGTATGCTGACACTTTATTTAGTGTTAGTGACGGCTGAGTATTTTTATGAGAGTGAGTTGGTGCGTAAGGAGTTAGCTGATCGTCAAGTTAGTCAGATAAAACAGCAGCTTTTGCGTATGCAGGCTGTCGTTCAGTCAGCACAGGCACTGCAAGATATTGAGCGGATTGAGCAGGAAGTGTCTCTAGCAACCTTAGATATGAATGTGATGGTTTATATCTTGCTGGATGCGAACAGTCGGATTCGTTTTGCTAATCATACTGTTTGGCGCGATAGCAATGCGATAGAAGTGATTGATGGATATGATGTGCTTAGACATCATGCCGTAGTGCAATCAGGTCAGGCAAGTATTTCGGTCAATCCAGAAAGGTTATCAATTCAAGCTTATTATCCAGTTGACGCCCAGTATCCTGGGGCCACAGAGCTGCTTTATCTTGAATCTGATCTAGCCCCTTTGGTCGCGAGAGCATCAAGCGAGTTACAACAGCGATTTATGCGTGTGTGGGGGCTTGGGGCGTTGCTGCTTATTGGCTTTACCTGCGTGTTATATTATCTGCTAATACGTCCACTGAAGCTGTTATGCAAATCGGCACAACATGTCGGCACATCGGCATTTTCTACTCAAGTACCTTGGAGTGCGTCCGAGATTTTATCCCTGCAAACAAACCTACAATTGGTTCATGATCGGTTAGCGCGAGCGGTTAAACAGCTTAATGATAGTGAACAGCGTTGGTTATTTGCCGTTGAAGGGTCGCGCAATGGTATTTGGGATTGGGATCTTCGTACTGGCGAAGTGTTTCTCTCTGACCGCTGGAAAGAAATGATAGGTTATCAACCCGATGAACTGGAAGGGGTATTCCAGACATGGGAAACACGTTTGCATCCCGAGGATAGACGGGCCGTATTGCATTGCTTACAGGAATATGTGAGCGGAAAAACAAAAGAGTTTGAGAGTGTTCATCGCTTACAGCACCGCGAAGGGCATTATGTCTGGGTATTTGACCGTGGCATGTTAGTCGACTGGGACCATCTTGGTAGACCGACTCGGATGATAGGCATTCATGTCGATGTATCAGAGAGTGAGAGAAACCATGCTGCGATTGCGGAGTTAGTGAAGCAATCGGCAGGTGGTCATCGGATGCTTCCTGAAGTATTTATGGCGCAATTGTCACATTACCTGACTCAACGTAATAGTTCTGGCCAATGGGGAGCATTATTATTCGTTAATGTCGATACCTTAGGCGTTAGCGAGGCATTATCATCCCACGAACTTGAGCGTTTACTGTCGCAGTTAAGTGCAAGGCTCTCGAGCTACTTTACAGAGAACATTGTCGTTGCTCATATTGAACTTGGTCATTTTGCTCTTTTAATTAAGGAGTTGGCCGTTGATGCTGAGATTGCAGGGCGTCGAGCATTAGCTTTGGCAACCGAGTTAAGACAAATTACGATTCGCCCTTTCCATTATGGAGAGTCTCATTTTAGTTTGAGTGCCAACGTGGGTATTTGTTTATTAGATCCCGTCGATACTCTCACTCCAGAACTCGTGGTTCAGCGTGCGCAACTCGCAATGAAGTGTGCTCTGTCACTGGAGCATGAGGGATGCGCGTTTTATCATCCAGACTTAGCGTCTGCTGTTGATCCTGAATCGTCATTAATCAGTGCATTGCAACATGCGATTACTGACAATCAACTCTCTTTGATGTTCCAGCCTGTTGTTGATAGGCAAGGCAAAATTGTTTCTGCAGAGGTTTTATCTCGCTGGTATTTAACCAATGGTGAAATCGTGCCTGTAGCGCAGTTTATTCGCTTAGCTGAGCATAATGGATTAATCGCCGCGCTTGATTTAAATGTTGCCGATCGAGTTTGTCAGTTAGTCAAACAGTTTAAGCAACAAGGCATCATACTGCCGCGTATGACGTTGAATATAAGTACCTTATCTTTTTGCCAAGCTGATTTTGTAGATCAATTTATTACTTTAGTTCGTTCCTATGAGCTTGATGATAAGCAACTGGGGGTTGAACTTGCTGAGGGTATATTGCTTACTGCTAACGCTTTTGTTGAGCCACGTATCCGACAGTTAACAGAGGCTGGTATTGCGATTACATTAGATAACTTTGGTGCTGGCCAGTGCGCCTTAAGTTGCCTACACCACTACCCGCTTACAGAGGTTAAGTTAGATTTGCATTGTGCTGCAAGCTTGCTGGTTGATGCCAGTTGGAGCCAAGCGCTTATCCAATCGATACAATCTTTTAAACTGCCGATAGTGGCGAAAGGTGTCGAATCTGTACAGCAACAGCAGCTATTTACAACCTTAGGATGTACGCACTTTCAAGGCTACAATATCGCTCGAGCCTTGAGTTTTAATGATTTTAAACAGCTTGTTTGTCCACGTCCCTTGTTGCGTAGCGTTTAAAAAAGTCGAGTACGTAATTGAGTGCTTGATTGCGATAGCTATCCTTCTCCATAAAAATTTCATGGGCAGCACCTGCAATCACTTTTAGTTGGCAATTAGAACTCACCGCAAGATTTTGTGCGGCATTGTCGACAATTTTATCCTCGCCAGCTTGTAGGATCAGAATAGGAGTGCGGATATGTGCCGTGGCCAAGACACAGGCATCGGCCGCATCTAAGGATTCAGTCAACCAGCGGTTAGTCGGTGAGCCTAATTGTAGCTTTGGCGCTGCATCGTACAATTCTCGGTAAGCTTGATAACGGCTCTGGCAATGGGTGAGATCATTGCCTTTAAAGGGAGCGGCCTTATAGTTTTGCCCGCTGAGAACATAGTTAGGCTCTCCACCGTTGAGGCTAGTATCGAGCTTACTGGCTAACCAACGGACAAACCCTTTAGGCATAGGTAACTTAATGCCATACATGGGGGCTGAGAATGCCGCCGCGGTAAACACATCTGGATGTTGTTTGAGATACAAGGTGCCGATGGCACCGCCCATGGAATGCCCGAGTAAGAACAGCGGCGAAGTGGCATGTTTGAGTACAACGCTTTGCATAAACAGGGCAAAGTCGTCGATATAGTCATTGAACCGCCGCACATGGCCTTGATGGGGATTTGCCGTCATGCGGCTCGATAATCCCTGCCCGCGATGATCAATGGCAAACACCGAATAGCCTTGCTGGTACAAGTCAAATACCAATTCTTGATACTTTAAGTAGGACTCAACTCGGCCACTGCTGATGACTATGCTGGCATGGGCCTTGGGATGCTTGACCATCATGTAGGCCAAGGTTAATCCATCGGGGGTTTTGAGTGTGTCTTGGATAACGGTTTGCCAAAAGGCTTGCTGTTCAGAAGTATTTAAATCGTGTTCCGTTGAAAAAGCTACCTTGGAAAACTCTTCCATAGGAAAGTTTTGGGGCGTTTGGCTCATACTCTGTCACACATCTCGGGCAAAAAGGTTTGCTAGAGTGTATCAGAGAACTGGGGCGGGCAGGAAAGGGAGCAGGAAAATACCCGCTCCCTTGGGATGAACTTAAATTGCGGCTTTTTGTGCTTCGATAAAGTCGTTTATCTGTTGCTCCAGCACTGACATAGGCACTGAACCATTTTCTAATACGGCGTCGTGGAAGGCGCGAATATCGAATTTGTCGCCTAAGGCTTGCTCGGCTTTCGCGCGTAGGCGTTTAATGGTGAGCTCACCAATCTTGTAGGAGAGTGCTTGCCCTGGCCAGGTAATGTAGCGGTCAATCTCAGTGGTCACATTGTGGAGCGATAACGCCGTGTTGCTCGCCATAAACTCGATGGCTTGTTCTCGACTCCAACCTTGGGCGTGCATCCCCGTATCGACAACGAGGCGAGCGGCGCGCCACATCTCGTAAGTGAGACGTCCAAAGTTACTGTAAGGGTCTTGATAGAATCCCGCTTCTAAGCCTAAGTACTCGCTATACAATCCCCAACCTTCACCAAAGGCCGAAATGTAGCTGTAGCGACGAAAATCAGGCAACGAGCTCAGTTCGGAGTTGAGTGAAATCTGCAGATGATGACCGGGCACAGCTTCGTGTAGCGTTAGCGCTTCGAGTTCATAGAGCGGGCGCTTATCTAAGGCGTAGGTATTAACCCAGTAGTAACCCGGCTCGTCATCACGATTAGAGCCTGAATAACGGCCTGAGGTATATTTAGGGGCGATTTCGGCCGGCACTGGCGCGATACCGTAGGGTTTTCGCGGCAATTTACCAAAATATTTGGGCAACATGGCATCGGCTTTTTTGGCAATAAAGGCCGCCTCTTTCAGGAGCTGATCCGCACTGGTGGTATAAAACTGGGGATCGGTTCTTAAGAAATGTAAAAAGTCGGCAAAGCTGCCTTTAAAGCCAACAGACTTAATGACTTGCTCCATTTCTTGGCGGATACGCTTTACTTCTTTTAAACCGAGCTCGTGCACTTCGACCGAGGTCATATTTAAGGTCGTGTAGTAGCGAACGCGGTTCTCGTAGAAGGCATCACCATCGGGTAAGCTGTTGGCGGCAATATTTTCCCGAGTGTTGGGCATATACTCCTGAGTCATAAAATCATAAAAAGCCTGATAGGCCGGGATTACATTTTGTTCGACTAAGATTTTGCCTTCTTGGGTGAGCTGTGCTTTTTGCGCCTCGGTAAAGTGGCTTGGATATTGAGTAAATGGCTTGAAATAACTGCTTTTCTCTACCGGTAAGATGTAAGCACTAATGCTGTTTTCAAATCCCTTGAGCGTCGCCTTAGGCGGTGTAATACCTTCCTTTAAGCCTTGTTTTAACCAATGGGTTTGCTGGGCAAAATAGGTCGGTAGCGCCTTAAGCTTACCTAGGTAGTTTTGGTAATCCTCTAGGGTGTTGAATCGCCCTTGTGCAATGGAAGATATATAGGCGTGGAAGCCGCTCTCTGCGGTGATTGGCAGGTAGTAATCCTTGTATTTATAGAGATCAACCTCATTTTGGATCTGATCCTCGAGGATTTGGGCGTTGATTTTATCTTCTTTACTCAGCTTGCTGCGATCCAGTGCTTTCAATTGGGCCAGAATGGCAATTTGTCCTTGATTGAGCTTGGCTAAGGCTTCTGGAGACAGATCTTGTAGTTTACCCGCAGCACTCTTATCTCCCATTCCATAGGCCATTTCTGGGCTGGCACTGAGTTGGAGTTGCCAACTTTGATCCACAATCGCTTGCAGTGCTGGAGCCATAGTCTTGGCTGGCGCCTGCGCTGTAGTGATGGTTGTCGGTGTATGTTCGACAGGAGTTTGAGCCGTGCTACAGGCACTAAGTGCGCAAATAAGTAAGCTTGGGGTAAAGAGTTTATGCATGATTTATCTCGGATATTTTCGTTGTTATTGAAGTCATTATGCCTGAGGTTTACCCCAGATTCTTGTACGCATATTAAGCAGAATTGTGACTGAATGTGAATTTAAATCCTGCCCTTAGCTAAGTGCCACCCAAGAATGCGTGTTAAACTTAGTGTCCGCCCTAGACCAAATAACAAAAGCATTGGCTGGGTAGTTCACATAGGGGTTAATTATGATCAATACATCCATTCCATTGGTGGATTTGCATCGTCACTTAGATGGTAACGTGCGAGTGAACACCATTTGGGAACTCGGACACCAACATGGCATTGCTTTGCCTGCCGATTCTTTAGAGACTCTCGCGCCATTTGTACAGATTCAGGGGAAAGAAACCAGCTTAGTCGCCTTCTTGAAGAAGCTTGACTGGATGGTGGCCGTTCTCGCTGATTTAGATGCGGTAAAACGTGTCGCCTATGAAAACGTGGCCGATGCGGCGTTATCTGGCCTTGATTATGCGGAGCTGCGTTTTAGCCCATATTACATGGCGATGAACCATAAGCTACCGATTGAAGGTGTGGTTGAAGCGGTTATCGATGGGGTGAAAGCAGGCCTGAAAGATTATCAAGTTAAGATCAATCTTATCGGGATTATGTCGCGCTCCTTCGGCCAAGCCGCTTGTACTCAGGAGCTTGAAGGTCTACTCGCCCATAAACAACACTTAGTCGCGATGGATTTAGCTGGCGATGAGTTAGGTTTTCCTGGCGAGTTGTTTAATGAGCACTTTAAGCGAGTGCGAGACGCGGGCTTAGCGATTACCGCCCATGCGGGCGAAGCGGCGGGTTCGCAAAGTATGTGGCAAGCGATTCAGGAGTTGGGCGCGACACGTATCGGCCATGGGGTGAATGCGATTCACGATCCTAAGCTGATGGAATATCTCGCTAAACATCGTATTGGTATCGAATCTTGCCCAACCAGCAACCTGCACACCTCGACAGTGTCTTCCTATGCTGAACATCCCTTCAGAACCTTTATGGATGCTGGTGTGTTGATAAGCCTTAACACCGATGATCCGGGTGTGAGTGCGATTGATATCAAGCATGAATACCGCATTGCTAAGTCTGAACTGGGACTAAGTGATGCTGAGCTGGCTCAGGTGCAACGCAACGGGGTGGAAATGGCGTTTTTATCCGAGAGTGAGCGTAAGGCGCTGTATGCGGCTAAAGCTTAAGTAATCAGCTCTATTTCCCAATAAAAAATCCGACATTTGAGTCGGATTTTTTTATTGGAGATGTGTCAGTGTTAGATCACACGGGAGAACTGTTGTTGACGCGCTTTTTGACGGTAGTAAAGGTCGAAGCACATACAGATATTGCGGATCAACAGGCGGCCCGTTGGGCTGATGGTGATCTTTCTGTCGGCGATTTCAACTAATTTATCGTCGATAAAGGTTTGCAGTAGTTTTAAGTCTTCGGCGAAGTATTCCTCAAACTTAATCCCCAGTTTTTCGTCCATTTTTGCCATATCTAAATCGAAGTGGCAGATCAATTGTTTGATCACTACACGGCGGATTTCGTCGTCACGGTTGAGGCTACAACCTTTCCACAGTGCATGGCCATCTTTATCGATGGCTTCGTAGTAAGGGCGAATGTCCTTCTGGTTTTGCGCATAACAATCGCCGATTTGGCTGATTGAAGACACGCCCAGACCGAGCAGGTCGCATTCTTCTTGGGTGGTATAACCCTGGAAGTTACGGTGCAGTTTGCCTTCGCGTTGTAACTTAGCCAGCTCATCGTCAGGCTTAGCGAAGTGGTCCATGCCGATGTACTGATAACCCGCGCCGGTTAAGGTCTCGATTGTTTGATGCAACATCTCGAGTTTCTGTTTCGGCGAAGGTAAATGTTCATCTTTGATCTTACGCTGCGCGGCAAAACGCGCGGGTAAGTGGGCATAGTTGAATACAGATAGACGGTCGGGCGACAGGTCTAACACGCGCTGCATGGTGGCGGCGAATGTTTCGGGTGTCTGGTGTGGCAGACCGTAAATTAAGTCGATATTGGTTGAGACGAATCCCATGGCCTTGGCTTTGGCCATTAAATCGAAAATAAATTGCTCGTCCTGCTCGCGGTTAACTGCGACTTGTACTTCTTTATTGAAGTCCTGCACCCCGATAGAAATGCGGTTAAAGCCCGCTTCTTTTAAGGTATCGAGCATTGAAAGCTCAATCTCACGCGGGTCAACTTCGATCGAGAACTCACCTTCAGCGGCAAAGTTAAAGTTAGCCTTGATTAAGTCGGTTAACTTCAGAATTTGCTCAGGATTTAAGAAGGTTGGCGTGCCGCCGCCCCAGTGCATTTGGGTGACTGTGTAGTGCTTAAATAGTGGAGCACGCTTAATAATTTCGAGGCTTAAATACTCAATGTATTGATCGGCCTTGTGGGCGTGGCGAGTGATGACTTTATTACAGCCACAGTAGTAGCAAAGTTTGGCGCAGAAGGGGATGTGAATATACAGCGACAGTTTGTCACTCTTACTGTTTTCAATCGCCGTTAACAGGTTTTGTTCAGTGAATGAATCATCGAACTCTAGCGCCGTTGGATAAGAAGTATAACGGGGACCGCTGTAGTTATATTTTTCGATCATCGACTGATCCCAGCTTATCTGAGTGGGCTGCTTCAAGGCGTGTCCTCCGAGGGTAAATTAGCAACAAACGAAGTATGCAAGGTTCTTAGGTAAATAACCTTGATCTAGGTTGTAAAAATGATGTCTGCCATTTTAGAAGTTACGCAATATCTATGAAAAAAGAGCGTGTGTCTGTCGTTTTTTGGAGGTTTTGTGCACAGGCTCACGGGAAGTCGCACTCTATGTGATGAACGGATTTAAATTGATCGCCTCGAAACCGATCCAAATTTGGCTTCGAGGCGGAGTAAGCGTTTTTAGTGCGGTGCTTTTAGCTGATAAGTCGACAGCTTTTTAGCATCTTCGTTAATACCTTCGGCAAGCTCAGCTTCAGATTTCATTCGTGTAAAATCGAGTTTCATTCGATCTTGCTTTGGCAGAGCTTGGCGAGCTTCCATAATCGGATGATTTTTAATTAACTCAAAATGTTGGAAGAGTGCAGGAAACTCTGGTGCGACTCGCTCGCTGAGGGATAAAATCTCAAACAAACGCCCAATCCTGACCACGCCTTCGGAGATTTCACAGCGGTCTTCAATCATGGCTGTCGCAATATAGCGGATATCTTCGAGTACTTGGGCTCGTTTGGCATTAGCAGCCACTTCGCGCTCGGCAAAAAGCGCTTGTTGACGGTGTTTTTGTTGCTTGAGTTTGAGGAGTAAAAAAGTGGCGTAGCTACTGAGGGCAACAATAATGATAAAACCAAGAACGATAAGAGTGGTAGACACGAGAACTCCTTGTTCAGACAGCATAAAAACAAAACATAATCGTTTTGTTTTTATGCATATTCTAAGATTTAAAACTTATCTTGATAATCTTTTAGCAGTTCGGCACCGGATTCAAAGCGATCGAATAGGTCGTCATCTGAATCAGCTTTAGATTTCGCTGGCACTTCATCTTCTAGCTCATCGTTAATACCCAGTTTAATCATCAGGGCTTCAATCTTATTCAGCTGCTGATCTAACCATTTTTGATCGGCATCATTTAAGTTGCGACCTTCTTCTAGCATATCGAGCAACTGATTTAGTCTTGGATCTTCTTCCAGCTTCAGTAATTTTTGCTCGTCAGTTAACTTTGGCTGCTTAACCTTTGGCGTAGCTGGCTTTTCTGTCGCGGTTGGCAACGTCAAAGCCACAGGTTTTTTACTGCCATGGCGAGGATCTTTGCTCTGTGCAGCCTTTTTCTGTGGTGCTTGAGCCTGGATCAGCGCTTCATTATGACGACTGCCAGACTTGTTACCCTTTTCTGCGCGCTTGCCTGTTACTTCAGCACGGTCCTGCTTTTTCACTCTTGGCTGTTGTTTGGGGCTATTCTCGCCGCCCTTGCGTGTTTTCTTGCTACGAGACATGATTTTCTCAATTATTTACATCGTATGGCCTAGCCGATACTGGATCGACTAAGTGCTAAATTCGGTCGGCTATTATACCAGATTATGATGTTTTTTGCATCAAAACGAGGTCTTTCGCGGCAAATAATAGTTCAAAATCACTATTACTCGCTAGGTATTCAAAAGTTAGTCTTTGGTAAAAACTCACGTGAGTGAGATTGTTTTTATAATGCCACTTAGCAAAACCTTCTAAATCAATTAATAAAGGAGTACTAATTGCTAACCAGCCTCCTGGTTTAAGCAAGCGGGTCAGTAATCTCCATTCTTTGAAGGGATACTGAAAATGCTCAAATACTCGGTAGCAGCAAATAAAATCATACTCTTGCTTTAGAGGTTCATGGTCAGGAGCAAAGAAAGGGTCATATTGCTTGAAGGTGTGCCCCGCCGACTCAATGGTCGCCAGACTGGTTTGATCTAACACGCGTCCAAAATTTAAGCCCGTAAGGCTACCTTTTTGCTGCAGTTGTATTTGTGTCAGTAGCGGCAAAATAAATTGCGAGAGTTGGCGCTGTTTGGAGGCAATCCGCGAACGGCCATAGCGCTGTTTTTCTGCCGCAGGAGGAAGATGGCTATTTGCATCAGCAAAAGTGAGTCCGCATGTCTGGCAAATATAAAAACACCGTTTTTTGTCCTGTAGGAGCAACAGTGTTTGTGTGCTATGACAAAGGGGACATCTGCGCATTGAGTCAACTGATAAAAGATTAAGGCTTTGATTGTAACAATTATATTTGCAGAGTGCACTTTCTAGACAAAGTGCGTTTTGACTGAAAATCACAAAGAAAAAAGGCGGCAGTTAAACTGCCGCCTTACAAACAGTGCATTTTAGCACCCTATTCTGATTCCAAGTATCCGTACTTGCTATGCGACTTTCCCGGTCGGTATCCTTCTTTTTTTTTACTGCTTTCCCTGCGTGTTTTTGTTAGCGGTCTTCCAGACTCTTAATTCTTTCCTGTCGCCATCCTGACCACAGTTTCCGTAGATGGTCTCAAGACACATCTTTTATAGCAGCGTCATCAATGACGTTAAATCAACCATCCTTGTTACTTGAAGTACCTTCCAGTGATAACAAGCTTCCAGCCAGTGCATCCAAAGCGATTAGCTTCCTTTGCTACAGTTTACATCATGTAAAACTGTGTCCTGATGGGGCAAGTTACCCTGAATGTAAGGCGTTTTGCTTTCGCAAATTGGCGTTATCGGCCGTCCCTTACAAAAATGTACTGACCTGGATTTCAAAGCGAAATCACTGCTCTTGTTATTATTAGAGAGTGGTCTTAGTTATATTGTTGTTATTGAGAGTCTTTATTCTTATATCTTGAATGTTAATTATACCGAAATCTGTAAGTTATTATTAATTTATTTGTACAAACAGATGGGTTTATCTCGGCACGGGGCTTATTAAACCCAAATCTGTGATCCATGTCAAGCGCGAATCTTCGTCAGTTTACGTTAACGTAAACTTGGCAGTGTAAAAAAAGGGTGACAACACCCCCTTTTTACATCGCTAAACCTTATTTCAGGCTAGCAAGATATCTAGATAGTGCATCGATATCGCTGTCATTTAACTTCTTAGCGACATCTTGCATTATACCGTTTAGGTCATTGTGACGACCTGCATCACGGAACTTAGTCAGTTGGATCTTGATATAGTTAGCGTGTTGACCGGCTAATGCTGGGAAACCAGCTGATTCAGCACCTTTACCATCTGGGCCGTGGCATGCCATACAAGCAGTGATGCCGCGTGACACATCGCCACCTTTGTAAAGTTTTGCACCTAGCTCAGGAACATCTTTCACCTCAGCAACTTGGATTGCTTGAGTAGAGAAATATGCAGTAATGTCGAGAATATCTTGATCACTAAGAGGCATTGCCATACCACTCATGATAGGATCCATACGACCATCTTTACCGCCAGATTGTGCAGCACTACGGAAATCATGTAGTTGCTTTTGGAGGTATGTGGCGTGTTGGCCCGCAAGCTTAGGGTACATATCGATCATGCTGTTACCGTCCATACCGTGACAGGCAGAACAGACGATAATTTTAGTTTTTCCCGCTTCAGCATTACCTTCAGCAATCGCAGGTGAAGATATGGCGGCAACTACAACAGACAGCGCAAGAGCTAACTTTTTCATGGCGTTCCAACTTCTGGTTAAGATTATTATCCTGAGCTTACTAGGGTGACCCGCAAGCGTGGTAAAATATGTTTAATGTGATCGGGGTAATATTTTACACGAAAACGTGGAAAAGTAAGCAATTCTTCATAAATTATGGTATTGCGCAGTAAATATATTGGAGTAAATAGTGACTGAATCTCATATAGATTTTCGCAGGGCGAAGTTTTTAATCAGTGCACCTGACATTGCACATTTGGATCAATATCTGCCCGGCGACGTTGGTGTTGAGATTGCTTTTGCTGGTCGCTCCAATGCCGGAAAATCAAGTGCACTCAATGCATTAACTGAGCAGAAAAACTTAGCGCGTACCAGTAAAACGCCAGGTCGCACTCAGCTGATCAACGTATTTGAACTCGATGCGCAGCGCCGATTAGTCGATTTACCGGGTTATGGTTTTGCCCAAGTGCCATTAGCCATGAAGATTAAATGGCAACAATCTCTAGGCGAGTATTTACAGAAGCGTGCGTGCTTAAGTGGCGTTGTGGTATTGATGGATATCCGTCATCCCCTAAAAGATCTGGATATGCAGATGATCGAATGGGCGGTTGCGAGTGAAATTCCAGTACTCGCATTACTGACTAAGTCCGATAAATTGGCGCAAAGTGCGAAGATGAAAACCGTAAACGAAGTGCGTAAAGCGCTGGTTGAGTTTGGTGATTGGGTACAGGTTGAACCTTTTTCTGCGCTCAAGGGCACGGGCAAACCTAAAGTGCTCAGTATCTTAAATGAATGGTGTCATCCGCAATGGTTGGCCGATGAGTTAGAAAACCAAGACGGCGCCGAGTAAGTCTTTTGCTTTATGGTCGGATGCCTTGAGTGCATTCGGCCATCTTCCCCTGCGATATCCCGTTATATTCCCTTATAAAACAATCGATTTCTACCTCTCAAATTTTGGGCAAAAAAATAGCCGATAACATTAGTCACCGGCCAAAATTTTAGCTCTTTTGGGGAGAAGCTAAATTCAACAAGACTCAAGCACCATCAAATTACCTTCAATGGTTCTCAATGAAGACAGCATACATCGAATTTACCTTTTATTAAAGTAAATACTCTAAAATTTACTCGCCTTTGTTGAAATCATCCCTAGGCCGAAAAAAGAGCAAAAAAAAGCCCCAGCAAACAAGTTGCTGGGGCGCCAGAATTTGGCTCGTCACTATAAGTGAAATAAAGGTCTGAAAGATAGAACATCTTAACCTCTGTACCCTACGCAGAGAATAATACGCTATTTATCTTTAAATGGAAAACAGTTTTTTTGAAAAAGTGATAATTGTGTGCGATAGATCTCAAGTTTTAGGTGAAAAAAACAGCGGAGTTTGATCTAAACTTTTCACAAAGAGTATCTAAACCACTGTTTTAGCTAAATAGACTGTATTTTTAGTACAGAATTGATCAATTCTTCAGATTTAATGTTTTTACTCTATTTTGATGATTGTTCTTGGTTGTATCCATCAGCGAACGATTGTTTAGGCTTGTGTGGAGTGTCTCGCGGATAGCAGGTTGTGCTTATGCCGGCGTTAAAGCAGCGAGAATTGAGGGGAGATTACATGTAGTGACTGAGAGCATTGTATAGTCAAATGCTGTTTCCCGCTCTTAAGGCGACTTAGCCCTTAAGGTTTTCGCCTACGTAAGTAACTTCTCGCCATGTTGTCCTCTGTGGCGTCGATTTTAGCGGTATATAAAAGTTGCACCAAATATAAAGGCCCATCCGATAATGGATGAGCCTTGTTTGGGTAAAACTCAATGTTAGAAGCTAAAGGCTTAATTTTGAATGCTAGTGGGCTTGATCCCAGTTATCACCAATGCCGGCTTCGGCTAGGAGTTCTACATCCAGATTGGCCGCTTTCGCCATGAGTTCACACACCTTGAGCTTGAGTTTTTCAGCTTTATCGGCATCGACTTCGAACACTAATTCGTCGTGCACTTGCATGATCATGGCGATTTCACCTTGGGTATCAGTTTTTATCCAATCGGCAATGCTGATCATGGCTTTTTTAATGATATCCGCGGCGGTGCCTTGCATTGGGGCGTTAATCGCGGCTCTTTCTGCTGCTTGGCGGCGCATTGCATTACGGTCGCGAATTTCGGGTAAATACAAACGGCGACCAAATAGCGTAGAGACATAGCCTAGCTCTGCTGCACTGGCTCGTGTTTCTTCCATATACCTTAATACGCCAGGATAGCGGGCGAAGTAAGTATCTATATAGGTTTGTGCCTCGTTGCGGGGGATGTCGAGCTGACGCGCCAATCCAAAGGCGGACATACCATAGATCAGGCCAAAGTTAACGGCTTTGGCGCGGCGACGCTGCTCCGAGGTTACGCTGTCAAAGTCGGTGCCAAATACTTCGGCGGCGGTGGCTCTGTGAATGTCTTTGCCTTCGGCGAAGGCTTTGAGCAAGCCTGCGTCTTGGGATAAATGCGCCATGATCCGCAATTCAATCTGCGAATAGTCGGCGGCTAAAATCTTACGTCCCTGCGGAGCAATAAAGGCTTGGCGAATACGACGACCTTCCTCGGTGCGGATAGGAATATTCTGTAGGTTTGGTTCGCTCGAGGATAAACGCCCCGTTGCGGCGTTGGCCTGATGGTAGCTTGTGTGTACTCGGCCCGTTTTAGCGTTCACCATTAAAGGTAACTTATCGGTATAAGTACTCTTTAACTTGGTCAGGCTGCGATGCTCAAGGATCACCTTAGGCAGAGGAAAATCTAATGCCAATTCGACCAGCACTTCTTCGGCGGTGGATGGTGCACCCTTAGGTGTCTTTTTGATAACCGGATAACCCAGCTTTTCAAAAAACAGCACTTGCAGTTGCTTTGGTGAACTTAAATTGAATTTTTCACCAGCAATATCATAAGCTTTAGTTTCTAACTCATCGATTTTACGGGCAAGTTCATCACTCTGTTGACCAAGCAACATACTATCGATAAACACACCTTGGCGTTCAATATCGGACAGAATTTGGATCAGCGGCAGTTCAATATCGGTAAAAACTGAGGCTAATTCAGCTTCTTTTTCGAGTCTTGGCCACAGGTGTTGATGTAGGCGTAGCGTAATATCGGCATCTTCCGCCGCATAGGGAGCTGCTGTTTCCAACGGAATTTGGTTAAAGGTTAGCTGTTTAGCACCTTTACCTGCGATATCTTCAAAGGCGATATTTTTATGGCCCAGATATTTTAGCGCCAACCCATCCATATCATGGCGTGAGGCGATCGAGTTAAACACATAGGATTCGAGCATAGTGTCGAATACCACGCCTTGGAGTTTTATGCCTGCATTGGCCAATACGCTGATGTCATATTTCAGATTTTGACCGACTTTTTTGATCTTGGCATCTTCGAGTAAGGGGCGCAGTTTTTCGAGTGCAGTCTGCTTATCTAATTGTTGAGGTGCGCCAACATAGTCGTGGGCTAAAGGCAGATAAGCGGCTTTTCCTGCTTCCACTGCGAAGGACATGCCAACAAGTTCCGCAACCATATAGTCG
This sequence comes from Shewanella sp. DNRA4, assembly GCF_012843185.1. Taxonomy (NCBI): domain Bacteria; kingdom Pseudomonadati; phylum Pseudomonadota; class Gammaproteobacteria; order Alteromonadales; family Shewanellaceae; genus Shewanella; species Shewanella sp. DNRA4. Next base: position 279,536 of record NZ_JABAIP010000004.1, on the reverse strand, counting down.
AGGCTGGTGGTCTCGGTATCCACGGCCATTAATGGCGCTTGTTTGAGTTTGGCAATCCACTCATCAAGCTGAGCTTCGGTCAGAATCGTATCGTATTGGGTTTCAATCGTGACGCTGGGCGCTGATTCTTCTTGGGTCTCTGTTGTTTCAGCTTTTACTGCGACCGTTGTTGGCGCCTTATTATCTAAGACTTCGGCAAGCCAGCGTTTAAACTCCATCTCGCCGTAGCATTTGATCAGTTCGTCTCGATCAGCAGGTTTGGCGGTGAGCTCATGCCAATCATGTTCGAGTTCAACATCGGTTTTAATGGTGGCAAGCTCATAGGACAGCTTTAGCATGTCGGCATTGTCGATGATCTTCGCCGCCATGGTTTTTGCGCCCCTAAAGCCTAATTCGGTGACTTTTTCGGGCTCTGCAAGCAAATTGGCTACACTACCCGCCCCCGTGAGCATAGCTAATGCGGTTTTTTCGCCAACACCAGGTAAACCGGGAATGTTATCCGCCTTATCGCCCATCAGCGCTAAGAAATCGATAATTCTGTCTGGACCTACACCATATTTAGCCGCAACTTCTTCAGGGCCCATAATGGTATCTGTCATGGTGTTGATCAGCGTGATATTGTCATCAACCAGCTGCGCCATATCTTTATCGCCTGTACTGATGAGTACGGCGCGGTTTTCGCGGCTCGCTTGGCGAGCGATAGTGCCGATAACATCATCTGCCTCAACACCTGGGATAGAAATTAAGGGCAAGCCTAAGGCACGGATAATACGGTGCAGGGGTTCAATTTGTGAGCGCAGGTCATCCGGCATCGGTGGTCGATGCGCCTTGTATTCTTCATATAAGTCATTGCGGAAAGTTTTGCCTTTAGCATCGAACACCACAGCGATATGACTAGGTTGATAACGGCTTAATAAGCTGCGGAGCATATTCACTACGCCATAAACTGCACCAGTAGCTTCGCCCTTAGAGTTTGTCAGGTGAGGAGGCGCATAATAGGCGCGATATAAATAAGAAGATCCATCCACAAGGACAAGTGGGTTATTGGCTATGGTCGGCATAAGTAATTTTCGTTTATCGATGACTTAGATGGCGCTAAGCATGCCACAGAAGTGGTATTTCAGCCATGGCAAATTGACCCTCAGCCTGTGGATAACTCTGTGAGTGAAAAAGTCAACTGTGAATAATGGCGATAATTACGGCTTGGTGCGATATTTTTAAGTTGTTGATTTTTATGTTTTTATAATATTTGTGTGAGTTCAATACTGTTTCTTGAAAAATCTTCCTGATTTGTGGATTTTTTATTGACTCCGTAAAATACCTAGAGGCTGGCTTAATTTTCACCGACCCTTAGATTCGACGAACTAAGTTAGCACGATTTTTAAGCAGATCAACCATTTTGTTTACAGTTTGTTAAAACCAAATGACATAAGAAGGATATTTATAATGAAAAAAATCGCAGTATTACTCAGTGGGTGCGGTGTTTTCGATGGAACAGAGATCCATGAATCGGTTTTAACGTTATTATCTCTATCGAAAGCTGGGGCTCAATATCAGTGTTTTGCTCCTGATATCAATCAGCTGCATGTTGTTAATCACTTCACCGGCGAAGTAGACAAGTCGGCGACACGAAATGTGCTGGTTGAATCGGCGCGTATCGCCCGCGGCGAAGTAAAGGCAACGACTGAACTCGATATCAGCGACTTTGATGCGCTAGTTATCCCTGGCGGTTTTGGGGCGGCGAAAAATCTGTGTAACTTCGCCACTAATGGCAGTGAGTGTGAAGTGAATCCACTCGTTACTGATTTTATTAATGAATTTATTCTTGCGAAAAAGCCCGTCGGCTTTATTTGCATCGCACCTATGATGATCCCGCGTTTATATGGGCACGGCGCTAAGGGCACTATCGGTAATGATGTGGATTCGGTGGCAGCCTTTAATCTGATGGGCGGCAATCATCAGGCGGCGACTGTGCATGATATCGTGGTGGATGAGGATAATAAGATTGTTAGTACGCCCGCTTATATGTTGGCGGGGAATATTGCTGAGGCACACTCTGGCATCGAGAAGCTGGTCGCCAAAGTGCTAGAATTGGCCAAGTAATTACGCCTAAACACAGCAGGGTAAGCCTTAAGGCTTACCCTGATTATTTAATCGAGCATGTAAGCTATCGCGGTGAGATTAGCGAGTAGTTTTACTGCGACTATCAAACCAGCCTTGGGCGAGACCTATCAATAGACCACCAATATGGGCGCCATTCGCAACTGAAACACCTAAGAAATCCGTAAAGCCTAACACCAGCCAAATCAGCATAAATCCCATATAGGATGGCGGTAAACCTATACCCGCCTCTGGTTTACGTAGTCCCATGACCCAAGTGTAACCGGCGACCGCATACACTACGCCTGACAGCCCGCCAAAGTTGGGACCGCTAACATAGTATTGGACGATATTGGGCAAAGTACCCGCGACCAGTAGCAGGATTAACAGCGGGGCTGTGCCTATGCGAGTCTCGATTTTTCCCCCCAAATACCACCACCAGAGCAAATTGAAGATGATATGCATGGCGGAAAAGTGCATCAGGCTTGGGGTAAACACGCGCCAGAATTCACTAAAACTGGTGTCAGACACTGCGCCAAAATAGGAGAGTGCTTCGTAAACGGGGCTGGCGAAGCCTAAATTCATCGCAGCATAAATCAGTACACAGAGGCCGAAGATGATAAGAGTAACTGAGCCTGCGCCTGTGATAAATTGGGTAAATAGCTGTAAAGAAGGAGCGCCATAGTCGAGCTTAGTATTGGTATCACCATGCTCCCACGAGGCTTGTAAGTATTTGTTATCGTAAGGATGAGCGATAAAATGGGCGAACTCTTTACGGGCTTGCTCGGCATCCTGATCGCGTATAACCAGAATAGCGACTCCCTGCGGCAATGGCTGAATTTGGCAGTCTATCTGTTCACCTTTGAGGTAATCGACAAAGGCCTGCGCGGCTCTGCTGTTGGGGAGTCTGCCAATTTCTATCATGCATTGGCCTCATGCCAAGCGCTAAAGCCACCATCTAGGCTATAAACGTCATCAAACCCTTGCTCACACAGATATTGCGCGGCATTTTGGCTGCTGATGCCATGGTAGCAAACCACTACTAAAGGACTGTCCATATCCGCTTGGCTAATAAAGTGCGCTAGATTCTCGTTATTCAAATTAAATGCGCCATCAATGTGGCCGTTGTTAAAGCTATGACCATCGCGAATATCGACGATTTGCACTGGCTTTGACTCGGTCATTTGCACTAATTGATTCACGCTAAGGTGTTTAAAGGAAGACATAATAAAACCTGAAATAACTGAAAAGGGATAAGCGATGGGATAAGTGTGCAACATGGGGCTGCATGTGTACAGCCCCGTGATTGGCATAGCTAAGAGAATTAATCCCAGCTGAGGATGACTTTACCGGATTGGCCTGAGCCCATTGCGTCGAAGCCTTTTTGGAAATCATCAATCTTGTAGTGATGCGTGATGATAGGCGAAATATCTAAGCCAGATTGGATCAAGCTTGCCATCTTGTACCAGGTTTCGAACATTTCACGGCCGTAAATGCCTTTGATGACCAGACCCTTGAAGATCACTTTGCTCCAATCAATCGCCATTTCACCACCCGGAATACCGAGCATCGCGATTTTGCCGCCGTGGTTCATGGTATCTAACATGGCGTGGAAGGCAGAAGGTACGCCAGACATTTCTAGACCCACGTCAAACCCTTCGGTCATTCCGAGTTCTTTCATCACGTCTTTCAGGTTTTCCTGAGCCACGTTAACGGCACGGGTAGCACCCATTTTACGGGCCAACTCTAAGCGGTATTCGTTAACGTCGGTAATGACCACATGACGAGCGCCAACGTGGCGACATACGGCCGCAGCCATAATTCCGATAGGACCAGCGCCAGTGATTAACACGTCTTCGCCCACTAAGTCGAATGACAGCGCTGTGTGTACTGCGTTACCGAATGGATCGAAGATAGAGGCTAAATCGTCGCTGATATCATCGGGGATTTTGAAGGCGTTAAAGGCCGGGATAACCAAATATTCGGCAAATGAACCTTCGCGGTTTACACCCACACCTGAGGTGTTACGGCATAAATGGGTACGACCTGCGCGGCAGTTACGGCAGTGGCCGCAGGTGATATGGCCTTCGCCAGAAACGCGGTCACCAATGTTAAAGCCACGAACTTCTTGACCTATATCAACCACTTCACCCACATACTCGTGACCTACCACCATAGGCACAGGAATGGTTTTTTGTGACCATTCGTCCCAGTTGTAGATGTGCATGTCGGTGCCACAAATGGCGGTCTTTTTAATCTTGATCAGCAGATCGTTATGGCCCATTTCAGGCTTAGGCGCATCGACTAACCAAATGCCTTTTTCGGCTTTTAACTTGCTTAGTGCTTTCATTTTGTAGGGTCCTAAATAATCGCCATTTCTTTAGCGATACGGGTAAAGGCTTCAATCGCTTTGTCGAGTTGCTCACGGGTGTGGGCCGCCGACATTTGAGTACGGATACGGGCTTGTCCCTTTGGCACGACTGGGAAGGAGAAGCCGATAACGTAAATATGTTCTGCTAATAAGCGGTTAGCGAAATCGCTCGCCAATTTGGCATCGCCAATCATCACTGGGATAATTGCGTGGTCGGCACCACCTAAGGTAAAGCCTGCCGCTGACATTTTTTCGCGGAAGTAACGGCTGTTTTCCCATACCGCTTCACGCAGTGCTTGGCCCGATTTGAGCATCTCTAATACATGGATAGAGGCAGTTACAATCGAAGGCGCCAATGAGTTAGAGAATAGGTAAGGGCGAGAGCGTTGACGTAACCAGTCGATGACTTCTTTTTTACCTGAAGTGAAACCGCCCGATGCACCGCCTAAGGCTTTGCCTAAGGTGCCAGTGATAATATCGACGCGACCCATCACACCGCAGTGCTCGTGGGAACCGCGGCCGTTTTGGCCAACAAAGCCCACGGCGTGTGAGTCGTCAACCATCACTAATGCACCGTATTTATCGGCTAGATCACACACGCCTTGCAGGTTGGCGATGACGCCGTCCATTGAGAATACACCGTCGGTGGCGATCAAAATATTGCGCGCGCCAGCTGTTTTTGCGGCGATCAGTTGCGTCTCTAAATCCGCCATATCGTTGTTGCCGTAACGGAAACGTTTGGCCTTACATAAACGCACGCCATCGATGATAGAGGCATGGTTTAAGGCGTCGGAAATAATCGCATCTTCGGCATCCAACAGGGTTTCGAACAGGCCTGCGTTGGCGTCGAAGCAAGAAGAGTACAGAATCGTGTCTTCCATGCCGAGGAACTCACTCAGGCTGGCTTCGAGTTGCTTGTGGATGTCTTGGGTTCCACAAATAAAACGGACCGACGCCATACCAAAGCCGTGGCTGTCTAAGCCTTGCTGTGCGGCTTTGATTAGTTCTGGGTGGTTGGCTAGGCCTAGATAGTTGTTGGCGCAAAAGTTAACAACTTCTTGGTGATTAACTTGAATGGCTGTCTGTTGCGGTGAGGCAATAACACGCTCGCTTTTATATAAACCTTCGGCTTTGATATCCGCAAGCTGTTGATTAATCTGTGCGTAGAATGAGGTAGAGGCCACCTGATATCTCCTTAGTTAACTTTATTCTGATTCTGGGAGTTGCGGCATTCTAACGCTAAACCCTATCGGCCTACAGCCTTTTTTTCATGCTGGTTAGCTAGATAAATTAGTTTAGGGCTAAAGGGGTTGTTACATTATAAAAACTAATGTGCAACATGGTCGGCATGTATGTCGCATCACCGCCAACGGCATGAATTGAGCCCGCATTTAGCGCGTTTAACCTGTTGAGTTTAGCGCTAAATGCGACGGCGTTGGACGATTAAAGCGAATCTTGGGTCGCTAACTCGTGGTAGTGCTGCTCTAAACGACAGAAGGTCGCTTGGGAGGTTGGCGTGGCGTAGGCCTTAAAAATCATCAATACCCGCAATACTCCTTCGTACAAAATGCCTTTAGTGATGGTGGACGTGCTCGACTGGGTAAGCTGATAACCAATCCAAAAACTCACAATCATCTTGATGGTGTCTGCAAGTGGGGTGATTTTATCGTTATCAATATTTAAAAAACCATCCTGCTTGAGTTTACCTAGCACGTGACTTGAACGGGTTAATACTTGCTGCTGGGCGTGCAAATATCGGCTTTTTAATTCTTCATCGCGGGCGAGGATATCGGCCAAATTGGCGTACATAAAACGGAATTGCCACAGGGTGTAAAACATCGCATCAAAATAGCCGATCAGCTGTTCTACGTTGACTTGCTCGCCCTCATAGGGCTGAAACCCAGATTCAAGGTGCGCCTCGTAGAGACTGAAGATCGACTGAATAATATCTTCCTTATTACGGAAGTGGTAATAAAGATTCCCGGGACTCATATTTAGGTGAGCGGCAATATGATTGGTGGTGATATTTCGTTCGCCATGCTCATTGAACAGCTCAAGGCTGGCGTAAATAATTTTGTCGCGGGTTTTCATATGTTTTCCAAGTGGCTAGTGAACGCTGCAAATTGACTAAAGAAGGCTAACCAACGACCGCTACACTGCTGGTAAATTATCCCTAATTTAAAACCCTATTGATTAAGCCCCAACGCACAAAAATTCAATAGGATTGGTATACGCAAACAACTTCGAGAGGCTTGAACTCGTATCTTGAGGTCGCTTGGGTATATTATGCTAACATTGCCGTTATCCAACAGGCAAAATCTCATCAGCACGATTTTATGAATCGATTTTTTTACAGTGTGTTGCTTTATCTTTTATCCCCTCTACTCATTGTCTATTTGGCTTTTAGAGCCATTAAAAGTCCAGACTATCGTGGCCGTTGGGGCGAACGCTTCGGATTAGCCCAACTTAAACCGACGGATTTACTGATCCATTCGGTGTCGATGGGAGAAACGCTCGCGGCTATTCCCTTGATCCGTTTGATTATGCAAACGCACCCTGAGCTAAGCATTACGGTTACTACCACCAGTCCCACTGGCTCTGCCGAGGTACGCAAAGCCTTTGGTGATCAAGTGCAGCACTGCTATTTGCCCTTCGATTTGCCTTGGTGTGTGAGCCGTTTTCTGCGCCAGTTATCCCCTAAATGGTGCATCATAATGGAAACTGAGTTATGGCCGAATCTGTTGGCACTGGCGGCTAAGCGCGGCGTGCGCTTGATGCTCGCCAATGCTAGGCTGTCGGCTAAATCGGCGGCGCAGTATGCCAAGCGTTCGCAATTAAGTCGTCCCATGTTGCAACGCTTAGATGTGATTGCGGTGCAGACCCAAGTTGAAGCGCAGCGATTTATCGACCTTGGAGTGCCTGCTGACAGAGTGACTGTTTGCGGCAGTTTGAAGTTTGATTTAAGTATTACGCCCGAGCGCTTAACCCTCGCACGAGCGCTTCGGCAAGCTTGGGGGCGTGAGACGGCGCCCGTGTGGGTAGCAGGCAGTGTTCACCCCGGTGAGTTTGATGCCATGTTAAGTGCCCATAAACGGTTGCTCGCTAAGTGGCCGGAGGCGCTGCTGATCATTGTGCCGCGTCACCCAGAGCAGTTTGTGGCGGTGGCGGAGGTTGCCGCTAGCCAAGGTTTTGAATATGTGCGCCGCAGTGATGCTCAAGCAATTACTGCCACGACGCAGGTGCTGGTGGGCGATACCATGGGTGAACTATTAACCTTTTATGGCGCGGCCGATCAAGCCTTTGTGGGAGGTACTTTGATTGAAAATGGCGGCCATAATCCCCTCGAACCCGCGGCCATGGGCGTGCCAGTAATGGTAGGGCCAAATCATTGGGATTTTGCCCAAATTACCCAAATGTTGGCAGATGCGGGTGGCTTGCGGATTGTGAGTTCAGGGCAAGAGTTGGGGGATAATTTAATTCAGTATTTTGAGCAGCCGATTTTACGCCAACAAGCCGCTGAAGCAGGCCTTGCCGTGGTAGAAGCCAATCGTGGTGCTTTGCAGCGTCAGTTTGCTCTCGCCGAATCGTTACTGAGCCAAACAGCCTAGTGCCACTGAGGTATTAGGCTTTTGGGATAATTGAATGATAACCCTCGAGCAATGCAGCCCAGTTAGCGGGTGTAAAGGCAAGTGTTTGCTGCTTACCTTGTTCTTTATTGAAGGAGCGTAGCAGCCTTTCAAGGTTCGCCTTCTGCCATTGGGCATTGGGCGTTTTGATTTCACCCCTGTCAAAATCAATCAGATAAAAGCGCTCTTGTGCACCGTTCATTTGCTGTGGTTGCCACAAAATGTTCTTTGCGTTTAAGTCGGCATGGTAAACGCCGCGGCGATGAAACTGGGCAATGGTGGCGCCAAGAGCTTGCCATTGGGCTTGGCTCATCGTGCCTTTGGTTAACTTAGCGACCAAGTCTTCGGCGCCATCGACCCGCTCAATAATAATGTCGGCACGGTAAAACAAGCCATCACGCACAACATTGGCGGCAATAGGTTTAGGCACGGCAAATTGCTCACGGTAAAGCAGGTCAAGCAGCCTTAATTCACCCATGGCGCGAGTGTTTTCAAGCCCGGTATAGAAGTAGGCATCCTTACTGAATTTCTCCATCAGGCCGCCGCGCCAGTAATGCCGCAGTACCCAATGACTGTGTTCAAATGCTACAAACCAAGTGGTATAGCGGCCCTTGGATGAACCCACAACTGCAGCTTTTTCGCGCCAAAAATCGACCGAGAACCAAGCCGGCGTGATGTCCTCTGGCGTATCTTGGCAAAGTGCCATATAGCCATTGGCAGTATTTATGATTTTGATTTGTGCGTTCATGGGAGATTTGTTGACTTAAGCGTGGCACCTGCGGCCATTCTACATTAAGATCCTCAGCTTGCGCCAAATAACCTTAAGGGCTATTCGCTTGAGTTTAGATATTAACACCATGAATTCTCTCTGCCTGTTGAGGCTATCGGCTATCGGTGACGTCTGTCATGCCGTGGCGATGGTGCAGGCCATTCAGCGCCAATATCCTCAGCTCAAAATCACTTGGGTGATAGGTAAACTTGAATATCAGTTGCTGAAGCACTTGCCCGGTATTGAGTTTGTAATTTTCGATAAATCCCAAGGCTGGCGTAGCTATTTTTATCTACATAAGGCATTGAAAGGCCGCCGATTTGATGTGCTGCTGCATATGCAAGTGGCGCTGCGTGCAACCTTGGCATCCCTCGCTATTTCGGCAAAGGTTCGGGTCGGATTCGACCGTGCCCGCGCCAAAGAAGGTCAATGGCTAGTCACCAATCATAGAGTAGAACCTTTAGCTCAACCCCATGTGCTCGATGGCTTTATGGGGTTCGCCAAGGCGATTGGTGTTAGCGATATTACCCCGAGTTGGAATATTCCTGTCCCTCAAGCGGACACTGAATTTGCCCAGCGCCATATTGTCGATGATGAGAAGGTATTAGTCATTTGCGCGGCCGCCAGTAAAGCTGAGCGTAATTGGCTGCCCGAGCGTTATGCCGCGGTGGCGCAACATGCGGTGAATAAGGGGTATCGAGTCATTCTCTGCGGTGGCCCAACAGCACTTGAAAAGACATTGGCCGACGATATTGCCAATGCGTGCTCTGCCAAACTCGATAACTTGGTCGGCAAAACCAGTTTGACCCAATTGCTGGCTCTACTGAAACGCGCCAGCCTTGTGCTCGCGCCCGATACTGGCCCTGCACATATGGCGGTCACTCAAGGGACGCCAGTCATAGGTTTATATGCCCATTCCAACCCAGGTCGCACCGGGCCTTATTTATCGCAGCAATATGTGGTGAGCGCCTATCAAGAGGCCATCGCCTCACAGCAAAGCGGTGAGGTGAAATGGGGCACCCGAGCCAAGGGTGAGCACCTTATGGCGCTAATTAGTGTTGACGCTGTGATAGAGAAATTTGATCAGGTTATTCAGCAGACACACAGTTAACCACTGTTAGCCTGTCACCCTGAGTTTTAGATTATCGTTTAGGAGAAAAATCATGCGGATAGCCATAGCCATCGACAGTTTAGCGGGTGGTGGAGCCGAGAAGGTCATGATTACCTTGGCAAAGCAGTTTATTAGCCTAGGGCATGAGCCGCATTTTTTGGTCATGGAAGATAATCGTTATTACGAAACCCCAGACAATTTACCTGTTCATCAATGCTTTGCCGACAAAGATAAAGATTATGACCACTTCGGGCGTCTGGGCGCATCGGTCGATAAGTTACGGGCAAAGATTGCCGAGATTGAGTCCCGAGTCGGTAAGTTCGATCTGTTTTTATCCAATCTTGATAAAACCAACTTGATGATGACCAAAACCGGGGTGACACCACTCTATGTGATTGTGCACTCATCAGTTGAAGAAGAATTGAGTCGTCAGTTTAAGTTAGGCCCCTTCGCCTACTTCAAGAAACTGCGGGCTAAAAAGGCGCTCAATGGCCAGCATTTGATCACTGTATCCAATGGCATCGCTAAAGAGATTCAAGCCAAGGGACGTTTGCACCCAGCATCAATGCGAACCATCTACAATCCATTTGAATTTAATGAGATAGTTGCTCAGTCACAGCAAGATAATTCGCAAATCCCTCAGGGTGACTATCTGATCCATGTGGGGCGTTTTGCTAAGCAGAAGCGCCACGATGTGTTGTTTGAGGCTCTAAAACAGACCCAAAATCAGCTACCCGTAGTGTTGTTATGCCATAACCATAAGAAGGCAATTAAAGCAGCGAAGAAATTCGGCATCGAGAAGCGCTTAATCATTCCTGGATTCCAGAGTAATCCTTTTCCTTGGATCAAACGTGCGAAAGCACTGGTGCTGAGTTCCGATTTCGAAGGATTGCCGACGGTATTAATCGAATCCTTAGCCTGTGGCACACCAGTGGTGAGTACCGATTGCCCACACGGACCGAATGAGATTTTGACCGGAAATCTGGCTCCCTATCTTGTGCCCCGTCGTAATCCTGCGGCCTTGGCGAAGATGATTGACGCCGTGGTCGCGCAGCCGCCATCCCTCGAACATGTTGAGATTTTAGCTAAGGTGGATGCGACTGCGATTGCCGAACAATATCTCGCGCTAGCGAAATAATTTACCCGAGGAGAAAGCGGTGGAAGCGCGCAAATCAAACAAAAGACGTTATTTGTTCTACATCGCACAGAACTATTCCTATGCGATGCTAAGGCCGCTGCAGCAAGTGATTCTGGCGCGTGGCGATGAGGCGTGTTGGTTCCTCGAGGGCCGTGAGGTAGACCCTAAATTCCTTAAAGCGGATGAAAAACGCTTACTCGATATCGATGCCGTTAAGGCATGGAAACCCGATGCCGTGTTCGTGCCGGGTAACGTAGTGCCAAGTTTTATCCCTGGGGTAAAAGTAGGGGTGTTCCACGGTTTTAACGCGGGCAAAATGAATCATAAGGGGCGAGAAGATCACTTCGAAATCCGCGATTGCTTTGACCTGTATTGCACCCAAGGGCCGGCGACGACGCTACCTTTCCTTGAGCTAGAGAAAAAATTCGGCACCTTTACCGTAGCCGAAACGGGCTGGCCAGCGCTCGATCCTTTATTTCTTGAAAATAAAGATAATCCTTACATTAAGCCCGATGATCCTCGGCCTGTAGTGCTGTTTTGCTCGACATTCTCCCCCAGTCTGACCTGTGCGCCTGAGGTATTTGAGCAGATTAAAGCCCTGTCGCAAAAGAGCCAGTGGCGCTGGTTGGTACAATTCCATCCTAAGATGAAACCTAGCATTGTTGAGCAATACAAGACTCTCGAAAATGAGAATCTGCAGTTTGTGGAAACCGACAACGTGATCCCTCTTTTGCAGGCGGGAGATGTGATGCTCTGCGATACCTCTTCGATTTTATTGATGTTTTTAATGCAGCGTAAGCCTGTAGTGACCTTTAAAAATCAGTCACCGAAGGCGCATTTAATCGATATTAACCGAGTCGAAGAGATTGAACCTGCACTCACTCGAGCGCTCAGCCGCCCCGATGATTTGATGGCGCATATCCATGATTATTGTAATCAAATTCACCCCACGGGAGATGGTCAGTCTAGCCAGCGTGTACTCGCGGCGACCGATGCTCTGATTGATAAGGGAACCGCTTGGCTTAAACCTAAGCCATTGAACCTACTGCGACACTTTAAAATGCGCCGCAAGTTAGGTTATTGGAAATTGTTTTAAGAAACAGTAAGGCCGACATAGTGTCGGCCTTGTTTTTAGCTTTGCGCTTTAGTCTCTTCAACCAGCTTAAAGATAATCTCTTGCATGTTTTTCTGAAAATCTTCAATGCTGTGGTTAGCTTTGATGTAGTTCACCGCTTTTAGCGCCAGCTCTTGGCGGAGCGGCTCGTTTTCCATCAAATGGCGGATACCGTCGACAAAGAGTGGGACTTTATCGAAACCATCCCCTAATACCGTGCCAGTAAATACCCCAAATTGGCTGGTGAGTTCATCGGGATCACGACAGCTCACGAGCAGCGTTCCGTAGGATAAGGCTTCCAAAAACGAAATCGGTAGTGCCTCGTGGATTGAGGTATTCACTAAAATCTTAGCGTCCTTAATCAACTGTGCCTTTTTCTCTCCCTCAACATGCCCCACAAAGTGTAAGTTAGGGATGTCGAGGTAGTTATTCATGATGGATTGGTTTTTCTTCGATTGTCTAAAGGATTGACCAAGCATGAAAAACTCATATTCTGGCATCAGTTTGGCAATCTCACAGAACAACCAGCCACGCTTAACCGACTCGATACGGCCGAGGAAGATAATGTGATTTTTCTTCGGGTGGGTTTCGACATCGAAGCTGTGATCGATTTCGATAGGATTAGGTAAGTATTTGATCTCGGTTTTATCGTCGAGGTTATAAAGATCCCGCGCTTTTCTATCGAGAAAACGTGCTTGAGAAATAAACGAGACTTTACCCGCTGCCCATAGGTCGTGGACAAACTGATAAATGTTGCTATCCCAATAACTTTTCTCAGGAAAGAGTTTTACGGTATTAATTTCGTCCCACTCGTAATCGGGGCGAGGATCTTGAACCCAGAACAACAGTTTTTTATCGATATTTGGGATTGTTTTAAGAATACGATAGGAATGTGTCGTCATTTCGATGGATAAGAAAAGATCATAGTTTTTCTTTTTTAAGAATCTAATATTAAGAAAATCCATAAACTTAGCAGCAAGACGATACACTTTGATACCATCAATCATATAACGACGGGGAATTAAGCGCTGTTTACTACAATCTTTCTTTATCAGTACTTCTACTTCAATATTCTCATTGGGTAAGTGTTTGGCGATCAGATGACGGGCAAGAAAGCCGTATCCACCGTACACTGTACCTGTACCACCAAAATATTCATCGACTAATAAAGCGACCTTTAGCTTACCCATAATTACCCCAAAAATACTCACAACGTCCATTTGTGAGACAAATTTATTCGAAGACGAGTATTTTGAGGTTTTTAATTCTGGCGATCAATTAAATAATTATTTTATTAATACAGAACGGAGTTTTATATAGCTAGGTTTTTTAAATGTGTTTAATTTGTATCAGTTTAATAAAAGCATTAGGGTGATTAATTGAATTAAAAACATAATTGATACAATTGTTGTATAAATATTTAATGCGCACCCATTCTGTATCAATTTGTTGCAATTTTAATTAAAACGCCAATATAAGAAATGGCGTTCTAATTAAAATGGTAATTTATTGCGCTAAGTTAATATATTGAGCGGCAATATATTGGCTATCTACTGCCTTTAATATGTCTAGATTGTTTAAAGCAGGTGGTGAGGCTAAGCACTCTAGTGCCTTTTGCGCCAGCAGCGCGGGTTGGCGAACGGGGACGAGATATTGTGCTAAATGGCCTGTGAGAATTTCATTGGGCCCGTGGGGGCAATCCGTACTGACGACAGGCGTTCCACAGGCTAAAGACTCAATTACAACGGTCGGTAAGCCTTCAAAATCTGAGCTGAGTAACATCAACTCGGCCTTGGCAATCCAAGCGTAGGGATTGTGTTGAAACCCTGGAGTGATGATTCTGTGTTCGACACCGTATTTCTTGGCCAGTTTGCGCGCCTTTTTGGGGCGGTTGCACAGCAGGACAAGTTTAGGGGCTGTTGGCATATCCCTAAGTGCCTTAAACAAAATATCGTGGCGCTTTTGCCGTGTCACGCGGCCGACATGGATCATATAAGGCTCGTTTGGGATTTCGGCAATAACTTCCTGAGTCTTCTTACGGATTTCCTCTAATCTAAAGGGATTATAGATTGTCTGAACGCTTTGTGGTTTGAGCCAGGAAGTGGCTCTGAGCTCATCGGCGATGCCATTGGAAACCGTGATGATTTTTTTGCCTATCAGTGCCTTGGCTTTTTTCCAGCGGCGCCAGAAATGCACTGGACCGCGCTTTAATTCCATCAATAGCTCTTGCTTAAGGGCGCAGTGGCAAAAGTAGTAGCAGGGTTCGAAGTCGCAACCCGATACAACTACATCGCAGTCGGTCGAGTTACTTAAAAATAGCGAGAACTTACCCGATTGTTCCGCTTCGGCCACCTTGGCCTTCAGGCGTTGTCTTTGTTCCTGTAGGCTTGGCTTTTGGCCTGCGTCAAACAGGTAATGAATCGTCACATTTTCTGGCGGCATAAAATCTCCCTCTTTATGGAACACAAAGAGGTGAACATCTTGTCCGGCTTCCTGCAGCACTTCGGCCTGAGATAAGGCAATTTTGACCGTGCCATTCGAGAAAAAGTTATGGCAAAAAATGGCGATTTTTTTCATATAAGTGCTCTGATTACGTGGACTTAATCGGTTGCAGTATGGTTTTAATTCTCCTCGGTTGGATGAAAAACCATTGCCTACTTAATCCAATATATTGCGAGTCGGTATTATATCAGTTCATGCCTTTACATGGGCTTAATCCGAGGAATTCTTGCCAGTATTTCAATTTTTAATGGGATTTTGGGTGGTTTTTATCTGGAAGATTCACTCAAGTGGCTAAAACGAGTAGACTGGCGGCAATGATTTTTAGGTATTTATCTGAGTCGAGCCAGCAAAGTGCATACAAGAGTAATTTATCCTGGGACGTTTGATCCCATTACCAATGGTCATGCCGATTTGATTGAGCGTGCAGCTAAGTTGTTTAAGCATGTGATTATTGGCATTGCGGCTAATCCATCTAAGCTGCCAAGATTTACTCTTGAGGAGCGCGTTGAGCTGGTAAACCGCGTCACGGCCCATTTGGATAATGTGGAAGTGGTTGGGTTTTCGGGCTTGCTGGTGGATTTTGCCAAGGAACAGCGTGCGAGCGTGCTAGTGCGTGGTTTGCGTGCAGTTTCCGACTTTGAATATGAATTCCAATTGGCCAACATGAATCGCAGATTAAGCCCTGATCTCGAGAGCGTGTTTTTAACACCGGCCGAAGAAAACTCCTTTATTTCTTCCACCTTAGTGAAGGAAGTTGCGCTGCATGGCGGCGATGTGAGTCAATTTGTACATCCTGAGGTGGCAAGCGCGTTGACCGCCAAGCTTAACCTTGCAAAAGCCTGATAAGGCTGAGTATTTCCATAAAACCTTTGAGGCATCAGGCCTCGCGATGATAATGAAAAGGATGTTATGAAGGCTTTTTTGACCCCCACTATCCTCGCTGCTAGCGTTGCATCTGGTTTATTGTTTTCTGCTTCCGTTGCTGCCGCCCCTTGGGTGGATGCCTCGGACATTTATTTAAGAGCCGATATTCAAGCACTGGCCGATGCGGGCGTGATCCGTGTGCCTGTGAATACCTTCCCCTTGATGTGGTCGGGGATTGGTGGCGACTTAGCAAAAGTCGAACCCGAACTATTGTCTCCCCGATTAGTGCAAGCCTTTGCCCGAGTTAACTTTTACTATCAAAATGCCGTCGATAATCGCGGCAATGCTAGAGTTAAACTCTCGGGTGCGACCGATCCTGCTCGCTTCCAGCATTATGGCTCCGACTATCGTGAAAAGGGTGAGGCTAAAGCCTCCTACGAATACTTAGGCTCACGAGTGGCTTATAAAACCACAGTCGCCGAGACGTACGATCCGCAAGATAACAAAAACTTCCGCCTCGATGAGTCTTACTTCGCGGTGATCATGGGTAACTGGATTGCGACTTTAGGTACGGTTGAGCAATGGTGGGGCCCGGGATTTGATTCGGCATTGCATCGTTCTAACAACGCGCGCCCTATGCAGTCACTGTCGCTCAGCCGTAATAATGCTGCCGCCTTCGAAACGCCATGGTTATCTTGGATTGGGCCTTGGACTTTCAAGACCGGTTTTAGCATGGCCGAAAAAGAGCGTGCCGTGCCTAAAACGGCTGAATGGGATATGCGCTTTACCGCCAAACCCCTTCAGCAGTTAGAAATAGGCTTATCTTGGTCGACACTATTTTGTGGCGAAGGGCAAAATTGCGACTTCGATTCCTGGTGGGATTCTGTCGCAGGCAATGCGGTGTGTATCGACGGTTCGGATTCTTGCTTGGCCGATCAGCGCCGTGACGCGGGCCATAGAACCCAGAGCATCGATTTACGTTATGCCGATACTTGGCAGGATATTCCCGTTGGTTTGTACCTTGAACATAGCTGTGAAAACGGCAGCGATTGCGGCTCACTTTGGGGGATAGATACCCATTTCGGCACGTCGGGTAAGCAATTCAAGCTATTTATGGAATACTCGGATACCTTTGTCGAGTGTGATGGCAAGCCTAACTGCTTCTATGAAGATCCTGTCTACCTGAGTGGAGCGCGTTACTACGGCAGAGCCTTAGGTTCGACCTATGATAGCGATGCTCAAGTCTTTGTGTTGGGTTTAGTTGGCCAGTTCCATAACAGCCGCGGTTTTACCTCGCTCCTGCGTTATGCCAAGTTGAATAAAGACGGCACTAATGTGGCGACCACATGGGCGCCACAGCCACCGAAGGAAGACTTGCTGATGCTGGAGCTTTCCTATCGTATGCCTGTGTGGAAGGGCATGTGGAGTCTGGGCGGTACAGTATCGAGATCGGAATTTGATGTACAAGAAAACGATACTAATGCGACTTTCTTCAGCAGTTTTGAATATCGTTTTTAAGCGTTAACTCAATAAAAAGGCCTGCAAATCAGCAGGCCTTTTTGTTTTCTCAAAGAGCTTACTTCGCATAAAACGCGCGGTACCACTCTACAAATCTGTTCACCCCGGTATTGATATCCACTTGGGGTTTATAGCCCACGGCCTTAAATAGATCTTCTGTATCGGCCCAAGTGGAATGCACATCACCGGGCTGCATGGGTAAGAATTGTTTTTTAGCTTCAATGCCGAGCGCACTTTCGAGTGCGGTAATAAAATCCAGCAATTGCACTGGGCTGCCATTGCCGATATTGAATACGCGATAAGGGGCGCTGCTATTAGCCGGTGTACCAGTTTCTACACGCCAGTCTGGTGTTGGGTGAGGGGGGGTGTCTTGCACCCTGATGATGCCCTCAACGATATCGTCGATATAGGTGAAATCACGGCTGAGATCGCCATGGTTATACACATCGATAGTGTCGCCCGCGAGAATGGCTTTTGTGAATTTAAACAAGGCCATATCGGGTCGTCCCCATGGGCCATACACGGTAAAAAAGCGCAAGCCTGTGGTGGGTAATTGATAGAGATGCGAGTAAGTGTGTGACATTAACTCGTTGGCTTTCTTGGTCGCCGCGTATAGGGATATCGGGTGATCGACGCTATCCTCGGTCGAAAATGGCATCTTTTGATTCAAGCCATACACAGAGGATGAAGAGGCATACACTAAATGCTCAATCTTATGGTGCCGACAGCCCTCTAAAATGGTGAGATGCCCAACTAAATTGCTATCGGCATAGGCGAGGGGATTATCGAGGGAGTAGCGTACCCCTGCCTGCGCGGCGAGATGGATAACCCGTTGAAAACCTTGCTCTGCAAACAATGCCGCTATGCCTTCCCTGTCGGCTAAGTCCAGTTTGATAAAACGGAAATTGCTTAAGGCCTCGAGCGGTGCCAGTCGGGCGAGTTTTAAGCCGACATCATAATAGTCATTGAGGTTATCGATACCGACAACCTCATGGCCCTGTGCACAGAGGCGCTCACTGACTTTGGCGCCGATAAATCCGGCGGCGCCTGTGACTAAGTATTTCATAGTAAACCTTTATATTTTGGACGCTTAGTCGTGATGGAACAGATCCCGAGTGTAGACTTTAGCGGCGACATCTTCGAGTTCATTGGCCATACGGTTAGAAATAATCACATCGCACATGGCTTTAAACTCGTGTAAATCGCGGATCACTTTCGAGTTAAAAAACTCGTCTTCCTTGAGTACGGGCTCATAGACTACGACTTCGATGCCCTTGGCCTTGATGCGTTTCATCACGCCCTGTACCGCCGAGGCGCGGAAGTTGTCCGAGTCGGACTTCATGATTAAGCGATAGATACCCACTCGCTTAGGTTGCTTACTGATAATAGCGTTGGCGATAAAATCCTTGCGGGTAGTGTTAGCATCGACAATGGCGCTGATCAGATTGTTGGGCACGTTATTATAGTTGGCCAACAATTGCTTAGTGTCCTTGGGTAGGCAGTAACCACCGTAACCGAAGGAGGGATTGTTATAGTAATCGCCGATGCGCGGATCTAAACATACGCCTTCGATAATCTGGCGGGTGTTAAGCCCACGACTTTCAGCATAGGTGTCCAACTCATTAAAATAGGCGACGCGCATGGCTAAAAATGTATTGGCAAATAACTTAATCGCTTCTGCCTCAGTGCTGTCGGTGAGCAAAATCGGAATATCTTGTTTAATCGCCGCATTAGCAAGAAGGGTTGCAAAGGTTTGGGCGCGAGCTGAACGTTCACCCACAATGATACGAGAGGGGTGAAGGTTATCGTAAAGAGCTTGGCCCTCGCGTAAAAACTCGGGTGAGAACAGAATGTTCTCACTATTTAATCTGGTTCTCAAACTCGCAGTAAAGCCGACGGGTACAGTCGATTTAATAATAATCGTCGTGTCGGGATTCAGGGCGAGGACTTCCTTGGCGACATTTTCGACCGATTGAGTATTAAAGTTGTTGGTTTGCGGATCATAGTCAGTCGGGGTGGCAATAATAACAAAATCGGCGTCTTTGACTGCGTTTTTGTCCATCGTGGCGCGTAGATTTAAGACACTATTGCACAGGTATTCTTCAATCAGGTTGTCCGCGACGGTTGATTTTCGGTCATTGACCAATTTGACTCGTTCAGGTATCAGATCGACGGCAGTGACTTGGTTTTGCTGCGCGAGCAACACCGCATTTGATAGGCCGACATAGCCCATTCCAACCACAACTATGTTCATAGATTCAATAAAGTTTGGCATGTAGTTCTCTAACCTAGCATTTTCTGTGGCGATAAAATATGTCATTTCGATGAAATCCACAGTTCCAAATTAAGTACTCTTTTCTTGCATTTTACGCCTATACAATGCTGGTCTTGCATACGGTTTAATTCATAACATCCTATCAATGCAGATTTTTATTTTGCAACAATCCTATGTTACCGTATTTATGGTCATAAACGCTGGAGTATTAATGTGATTTCAGTTGTCATCCCCGCAAAAGATGAGGTGGGCAATATTGGCCCATTAATGGAAGAGATATGCCAAGCCCTGAAAGGGATGACTGAGTTTGAAATTCTGGTCGTCGATGACGGTAGCCAAGATGACACTTTTGGTGAAGTCATCGATACCGCTGAACTGATGCAGTGCAACGCAAAAGCTATTCGTCACGAGCGCAGTACTGGCCAAAGTACCGCAATATTTACAGGCGTTTTACATGCCCGCGGTAAATACATCGTTACCTTAGATGCCGATGGGCAAAACGACCCTGCGGATATTCCCGCCATGTTGGCACAACTGCCGCAAATTCATGCCGAACACTTTTGTATTGCCGGTTACCGCAAAAACCGTAAAGACACGGCGTGGAAGCGATTCCAGTCCCGCTTTGCTAATAAAGTGCGTGATGCACTGTTACAGGATGGCGTACCCGATACCGGTTGTGGCCTAAAACTCTTCCCCCGTGAAACCTTCCTTCGTATGCCTTACTTCGACCATATGCACAGATATATCCCTGCACTCGTGCGCCGCATGGGGGGAGAAGTATTTATTGCTGTGGTAAATCATAGGGATCGCCAGGTAGGCGTTTCTAAATATACCGCTTGGAATCGGGTCTGGGTCGGGATTGTCGACATCATGGGCGTAATCTGGCTTGGGCGCAGGGCGAAAATCGCTAAGGTCGCCCGTAGCGAAACCCGCTGGCACGATTAAGATGAAGCGACTCTATAAGGCGGTGTTTATCGTCTTTATTTTGCTGGTGTTAATGTTTGCATCCCTGCAAGGGCTGTTCGAGCATGTGACCGATAGCAATTGGGTGGCGCACTTTATTAAAGCGGAAGGAAACTATGCGTTAATGGCTTTACTAGCAGTGGGCGCCTTATTTACCGCTGTAGGAGGGCCAAGGCAAGTGATCGCTTTTGTGTTTGGTTTTGCTTTAGGTGGTATTTATGGTGGTCTCTTCTCAACGTTGGCGGCTTTGCTTGGCTGTGTGCTGGCGTTTTATACCGCGAGGTTGACGATACGCAGTAGTCTACAGCGGCGTTTTGGCCATCGCTTGCAAAAATTTGAGGCGCTGATCATTCACAGGACCTGGTTAAAAGTCTTAATGATCCGCCTGTTGCCCGTAGGCAGTAATCTGCTGACAAACCTGTTTGCGGGAGCGACGCATATTTCCCCCGGGGGATTTTTATTTGGCAGTATGCTGGGTTATTTACCGCAGATGCTGATTTTTAGTTTTGCGGGTGCGGGTATTGGCTTGTCTGATCATAACCAACTGGGGATCAGTATCGGGCTGTTTATTATCTCGAGTCTTATCGGTGCTTACCTTTACCGTTCTAGCCTGCGTAAGCAGGTGGATGAATTGGAACACTAAATAGGGATTAGGAATGGATGCATTGAATCGTCGTTTCAATAGCGAAGATTATTACCAAGTACTCTGGCCGCTGCTGTTGATGAGTTTGCTGATCTTGCTGGTTGGCATTGGTTTTCGTTCCCCTTGGCCAGCCGACGAGCCGCGGTTTGTTGAGGTCGCGCGGGAGATGGTGGCCTCGGGTCAATGGCTATTCCCTACCCGAGGCGGGGAATATTATCCCGATAAGCCGCCAGTGTTTATGTGGGCGATTGCCCTGTTTTATCAACTCACGGGGTCGTTAAAACTCTCCTTTTTACTCCCCAATGCCTTTTGTGGCTTGCTGACGGTATTTCTTGTCTATGATTTGGGTGCCAGATTGTGGAATGTGCGGGTTGGCCGCAACGCCGCTTTATTGCTCCTCATCGTGCCGCAGTTTTTGATGCAGGCGAAAAATGCCCAGATAGATGCCATGGTGATGTGTTGGATAACCGTGGGATGTTACGGATTAATCAGACATTTTATGCTTGGGCCTAAGTGGCATTGGTATTTTATTGGCTGGGCATTTATGGGGCTTGGGGTGATCACTAAAGGGGTTGGTTTCTTGCCCCTATTGTTGCTCATTCCGATAGGGATTTACGCCTTCAAAGATAAGACCCGTTTCGAGGGCCGTTTAACTTGGCTCTGCCTGGCGGGGCCTTTGGCCATGCTGGCCGTGATTGCCTGTTGGTTAGTGCCAATGGTGATGACGGTTCAAGCCCATGGCACGCCCGAGATGGTGGCCTATCAAAATAACATTTTGTTTAAGCAAACGGGCGAGCGTTACGTCAATGCTTGGCACCATATCAAGCCTTGGTATTTCTTCGTGCTGAGCGTTATCCCTTGGATGTGGTTCCCGATTTCGTTGCTGGTGGTCGCCTATTGGAAACAGTGGCTGCAAAAGGTGAAAGCCGATCCTACCATCGCGATTCTGCTGATTTGGGTCGGGCTAGTGGTACTGTTTTTCAGTATCAGCCCAGGCAAGCGCAACGTGTATATTCTGCCTGCATTGCCTATGTTAGCCCTCGCGGCGTCAGCGGTATTAACGGGCGTTTCGCCCAAAGCTTGGTTTGAAAAACTGGTCACAGGTGTGCTGTGGTTCTTGGGCGCACTCGTGTTAGTGGCTGGTGCGCTGGCATTTATTCATCATCCTGCGCTGGTTAAAGCACTTAAGGATTATACCGATGATCTCACAGGTATTGGTTACTTATTTATTTTGCTCGGGGTGCTTTGGTGTGCCTTGCTGTGGCTGGCGCGTCGTCAGTTTGCACTGGTGAAGGCGGGATTAGTATCTGCCTTGGGCTGGGTGCTGGTGAGCACTTGGGGTTACGCTATGCTTGATGAAATGCGCACCCCCAGAAGCCTGATGCTACATACCGCCGAAGTGATAGGTGAGGATGCCGAGCTTGGGTTAGTAAACTTTAAAGAGCAATTTATTCTGTTCTCGCCCATGAGTGTGACGCATTTTAGTTATCTCGCGCCAGTAGAAGAGCAGGAGCGTAACGCGTGGCAATGGATGCAGGAGAACAAACAGCGTTATGTGTTAGTGCCTAGCGGTGCTGAGCTGAGTTGTTTCGATATTAAAGGCGGTAAGAGCATGGGGATTGCTCACCGTGACGAATGGATTTTGTTATCCGCTGCGGAACTTAAGCCTCAGTGCCAAGCGCCAGAGCGTGAGTACCGTTACTTTACCGATCATCCTGGCCGTTGGTTAAAAGAGTAATCAAACATTATATCGAAGAAGCTAAAAATGCCTGCAATAGCAGGCATTTTTATGAGCGAGATTAACGCGTCTGGCAGATGCCGCAAAACACTGTGGTGCGTTGACCAAGGCGGATTTCGCTGAGTAGATTGCCGCACTGAGTACAGGTTTCGCCGCCGCGGCCGTAAACATGCAGCTTTTGTGCGAAATAGCCGGGTTTACCCTCGGCATTGGTGAAGTCCTTAAGCGTGGTGCCGCCCTGCTTGATGGCGTGTGCGAGTATTTGTTTGACCTCGGCAACCAGTACCGTTAAGCGTTCAATATCTATCTTGCCTGCCTCCGCCTCGGGGTGTATCCCTGCGGCAAACAGTGCTTCGTTGGCGTAAATATTTCCCACACCCACCACAATATGATTATCCATCAGGCAGAGTTTGATGGCCTTCTTCTTGCCCGCCAGTGCGGCAGCTAACTGATTAACGTTAAAGGCATCGGTCAGAGGTTCTGGCCCGAGTTTTTCCAGCAGCGGATGGGCTTCCTCTGGCAATTGGCACCATAACCAAGCGCCGAAGCGTCTTGGGTCGTTAAAGCGCAGAATGCGGCCATTGGCAAGAACGAGATCGATATGGTCATGCTTCTCCACTGGCGTGTCGTGGGGCAGGATCCTTAGGCTGCCCGACATCCCCAAATGCACTATGCTGGTGCCAGCATCGGTATCGATTAACAGATATTTAGCGCGGCGGCGCACTTGGCGTATGGTCTGGCCAATGATCTGTTTGGCAAGTTCGGGAACGGGCCAACGCAGTGAGGCGTTACGTACTACGAGGTTAACTACGGTTTGATCGACTAAGTAAGGGGTTATCCCCTGACGGGTGACTTCGACTTCTGGTAATTCCGGCATGATTGGCTTCTTTTATTCAATGGATTAACGTGCAGGCTTTGCATCGAGGATTGGCTGTAAATCCGTCCTTAAGCTCGGTGGCACTAAGTACCAGTTGCTCGCGGGAGATTTAAGGACGCCTTCATCGGGGAAATAAATCCAGCGCTGTGATTGGCGAATATCGGTAATTTGGATCACCAGTTCCTGAGGTTTGCCTGTGGGTTGTGGCGCGTCATTCAAGGGCGAGACCCTTAAGCCTTGCCAAGCCTTTGCCCATTGCTCACAGTTGAGTACTTGTAGATCGCATTCCCAGCTTGAAGTTTGTTTGTGCAGCCAAATACCATCCAACTGCAACTGAGCCAGCGGGGCATTATCATCAAATAGTCGTTGCGCATCACTGGGCACATTTTGGTTTTTCTTATCCATAAACGTGAGCACGCCAATGATAAACACGCAGGCAAGAATAATGATGTTATTCCACTGTTTACGAGTAAGCGCCATAGGAAGAGTGACACAAAAAATAGGACTAATGCCATGAGTGTATCACGGCAAAATTGAGATGCTAGCCCTGAGGTGAGGAGGTTAACCGCCGGTGGCGTTCATAAAACGCAGAATTTGTACTTCGTTATTATCGAATACATGCTGCTGAGGTTTGCGCTTAATGCCTTGGAGAATGGCGGTTTGTAGCCGTTCAATATCGCCGGGGAACTCTCTTATAATGCTTTTTAAATCAACGGAGTGCTCATTACCCAGACAGAGCAATAGCTGTCCCTCTACGGTAACGCGCACCCGATTACACTCGTGGCAAAAATTATGGCTATGGGGTGAGATAAAGCCGATGTGAATTGGACTATCGACCATCTTGTAGTAACGCGCGGGTCCGCCTGTGCGTTTATTGGAGAGTTGTAGTGGATAATGCTCGCTAATCATGGCCTTAACTTCATCACTGCTGCAATGGCGCATGCGTTTGCGTTCATCCATTTCACCCAGCGGCATTTCTTCAATAAAGGCGATATCGAGCTTGCGGTCGCGGCAAAAGTTAACCAGATCGATGACTTCATGATCGTTTTGCTGTTTGAGGATCACGGCATTGATTTTTATGCGCGTAAAGCCTGCGGCAGTGGCCGCATCAATGCCTTCGATAACGCGTGCTAATTTGCCGTTGCGTGTCAGTTGGGTAAAGAGTTCGGGGTTAAGGGTATCTAAGCTGATGTTTAAACGCTTAAGACCCGCATCAAACATAGGTTTGGCAAACTTACTGAGTCTAGAGCCGTTGGTGGTCATCGATAAATCTTTGAGCCCTGGGAGCTTGCCAAGTAAGTGCACCAGTTGATCGCAATCGCTACGCACTAGCGGCTCGCCGCCGGTGAGGCGAATTTTGGTCACCCCCAGTTCAGTAAAGGCTTGGGCAATCCAAGCCAACTCTTCGAGGTGCAGTACATGGTCCTTGGGCAAGAAGCAGGGATCTTCGGTCATGCAGTAGACACAACGGAAGTCGCAGCGATCTGTCACTGAGAGTCGTAAATATTCGACCTGACGGCCAAAGGCATCTACAAGTTGGCTCATAGGGACTCAGTGGCTCTTATAGAAGATCGGCAAAAGGTTGAATAAACACGGTTTCACCCGCATTCACCACCTCAGCATCATCTCCAATGATGATAAGGCAATTGCCTTTGACCATTGAGCTGAGCATGCCTGAACCTTGGTTACCTGTGCTGGTCACGTGCAGCCGGCCATCATGACCGAGGCGATAAATTCCGCGGATAAACTCAGTGCGGCCCGTGCGGCTTCGCAGGGTTTCATCGGTAATCGCTGGGAATAATGGCGCCTGCCAGCGAGTTTCACCAGCGAGTTTACGCAGCGCAGGTTGCACAAATTGTAGGAACGACACCATCACAGCCACCGGATTGCCGGGCAAGCCGAAGAACAAGCTATCGCCGACCTTACCAAAGGCGAGTGGGCGACCGGGACGCATATTGATCCGCCAGAAGTCGATATTGCCAAGGCGTGCCAGCACGGCCTTGATGTAGTCGGCATCGCCAACGGAAACCCCGCCAGAGCTAATCACCACATCGGCCTGCGCCGCAGCCTTGGTTAAGGTGGCTTCGAGAGCGCTTTCGGAGTCTTCGATAATGCCTAAGTCAATGACGTCACAACCTAAACGTTTTGCCATCGCCTTGATGGTGTAACGGTTCGAGTCATAGATACAGTTTGGATTCAAAGCCTCGCCGGGTTGGCTGACTTCATCCCCGGTTGAGAACACGGCCACGGTCGGGCGGCGATAAACCGTCACACGGTCAAGGCCGAGGGAGGCTAATAAGCCCTGTTCGGCGGCGCTTAGGCGTGTGGCTTGGTTGAGGGCGACTTGGCCTTGGCCTATGTCTTCACCCGCAAGGCGAACGTGTTGGCCCTGTTGAATACGGCCATCGAAACTGACCTTGGCATTGGCCTCGTTAGCCAGTTCTCGAGGTTGAACTGTATCTGCGCCAGCGGGCACGGGCGCACCCGTCATTATGCGAACAGTCTCTCCTGCCTTAAGAATGCCCGAATATTGATGTCCGGCGAGGACTTCACCGACTAAGGTGAAGTTTGCAGGCAGCGGATCTTGATAGGCGAAGGCATAACCATCCATTGCCGAGTTGGTTTGCTGCGGTACATCCACGGGCGAAATGCTGTCGCGGGCGAGCACGCGATTATCTAAGTCGCCTAAGCCTATGTCTTCCACCTCAGTGACAGGCGTGACATGGGATAAAATCTGCGCTAACCCTTGGCTCACGCTCAGGTTTTTATCGCTGCCCAAGGTGCAGGCATCGACAGTTGCGATCGGTAATGCGGGGTTAGGGGCTTGCCAGCTATTGGCATATTCCATCACAAAGTCAGCGATTTGCGCGACATTGTTAAGGTCGAGTCTTCTTAGCTCGCTCGGTAGCTCGGTGTCATCACAGCAAGCGATGGCGAGAATATTGTCGTCTTGGGTATAGATAAACGGCTTACCGTGGGCGGCGCGGTGCAGCTCAATTTTCGGCAGCGTGAGTTTTTTAAAGCCTTCGACTAATACAATATCGACTTTATCGGCTTCAATTTGCTTGAGTAGGTGGACTAACTCTGGGTCACCATCGCGGGCATCTTCGGTCATCAGCGCCCAACGCACATGGGAGGCGACTAACATTTGCCGTGCGCCAGCTTTTCGCATCTCGTAGCTGTCTTTACCTGGAATATCGACATCGAAATTGTGGTGAGCATGTTTGATCACCGCCAGACGCAGACCGCGCTGATTTAATTCGGGGATCAATTGCTTGAGTAGGGTGGTTTTCCCCGTGCCGCTATAGGCACAAAATCCGAGAACGGGAATAGATAGCGGATTGACGAAGGGAGTACTCATTTGCACCTCTAATCTGGGAAATTTGAAGCCTTAGCTTTGGTTTATCTCTGCTGCCAGTCGTTGTTTTTGTTCTGGCGTGTTCACATTGACGAAGGCATTGGGTTGATCGGTAAAGACCGCCACCGCAAAGCGATGTTTGGCATACCAAAAATCAATTTTACGCTCACCCGCTTCGAGAAAGGCGGTCATCGACTCGCGCAGGCTCGGCTTTAATAACATCACCACCGGCTGCTCACGTTCCCCATCGCTGGCCACGGCAAGTTCTGCATCGTTTGCCTCAATGGCGGTTAATAAGCGGGCGACTAAATCCCGCGGTAGCAGCGGACAATCGCAGGGCACCACGAGTAGATAGTCTGCTTGGGTGTGACCCATAGCGGTGATCATGCCCGCCAAGGGGCCGAGAAACCCAGTATGCTCATCACTCAACACCGTAAAACCGAACTCAGCATAGCGTGTTTGGTTACGATTTGCGTTGATCAGGATCTCCTTAACCTGAGGTTTTATCCGTTCGATAGTGTGTTCTATCATGGCCTTGCCGTTTAGCTCGACGAGGCCTTTATCGTCCCCGCCCATACGGCGTGCCATACCACCGGCAAGAATAACCGCATCAATTTGCAACGACATATAAAGATCCCTGTGTGGAGTTTGTGGGCGTTTGCTGATGGGAGATTATCACCTGTTGGTCTGCAATGTGCCACTGCTGCTCGCAAATGGCGGTGAGCGCACAGTTTTGGTGGCTGCTTAGCAGCATTCCCGTCCCTTGCTGTTTGAGCTGTTGGATCATCTGTAATACCAAGGATTGGGAGTCTTTGTCCATATTGGAGGTTGGCTCATCGAGCATCAGTAACTTTGGCTGCAATATCCAAGCACGGGCAATAGCGAGGCGTTGTCTTTCGCCGCCGGATAAATTGCTGGCTCTAGCTTGTAATAGCGAGCCTAGTTGAGCCATTTCAATTGCTTGGCCTATTCTGCGTTTGGCCTCGGTTTTTGAGGCCGCAAAGGGGAGCCCGTAGGTCAGGTTGTAATTGACTGTACCATCGAATAGATAGGGGTGCTGGTGGAGATAAATGGCCTTTCCAAGCAAAGGGTTACGTTCCCACCATCCATCTTTTTTAAAGCCGCTCAACTCAATGTTACCCTGAGATGGCGCCTGTAGACCCGCGAGGATCTTCATCAGGGTTGATTTGCCTGAGCCGTTGTCACCCTGCAAATAAATGACATTCCCTTGGCATAACTCAAGGCGCTGAGCTTTGAATAATAAGCGCGGGCCAAAGGACATTTCCAAGTCACGGGCAATCAGTTTGGCTTGGGTCATAAGTTAATGGCTCCTTGGCGTTTCTTTGCCGCGTAAACTACCTAAGGCAAAGTTTAGGATCAAGGCCAAGATTAGCAGCACTAATCCGAGGGCGATAGCTTGGGCGAAATCACCTTTACTGGTTTCCAGTGCGATAGCCGTCGGGATATTGCGGGTCACGTTTAAAATATTTCCGCCCACCATCATCGAACAGCCGACTTCGGTGAGAATACGGCTAAAGGCTGCGACAATCGCCAGTAATAATGGCATACGTAGCTCGCGACACACAGTCCAGACGGCGCTTATCCAAGAGGCGCCTAAGGTGCGTGAGGTTTCCCATGCACGGCGGTCGACACTAGTGAAGGCCGCTTGACTCATGGCAATCATCACTGGAGCGCAAATCAGCATTTGGCCGAGGATCATCCCCTCTTGAGTAAACAGCCACTTTAAATCCCCAAGCGGGCCGTTGCGGGTCAAGATGAGGTACACCAGCAGGCCGATCACTACGGTGGGAATCGATTGCAGTGTCTGCACTAAGTTGGTGACAAACCACTTTCCAGGGAAATGGGCAAACGCCAACACAAAACCGAGCACCATCGACGGGACTAAGGTAATGAGAAGTGCCGCGAACGAAACCGAAAACGAGACAGAAATGATGGACCAAACGTCGGGGTCCAATGAAAACAGCAGGCTTAACGCCTGCTGTAACAGTGCTAGCCAGCCTTCGTTCATTCGCTATAGGTTGCCTTGAACAGTTGCTCGCCTTCAACTTTGAAGTTGTTGATCATGCTTTGACCTTCTTTGCTGATCAGCCAGTCACTGAAGGCTTTTGCGCCTTTGTGGTTCAGATCTGGGTATTTCGCTGGGTTGATCAGAATCACTTGGTATGGGTTCGCTAGGGTTTTTCCACCATCAAAATCCACACCTAAGTCCAACTTCGTTTTGTACGCTACGAAAGTACCACGGTCAGATAGAGTGTAACCTTGTAATTCGTTTGCCATCAGCAGGGTTTTACCCATGCCTTGACCGACTGAAGTGTAACCTTTGAAGTCAGGAGTCACGCCTGCGGCTTTCCATACTTCTAGCTCTTTGATGTGAGTGCCAGAGTTGTCACCACGAGATAAGAAAGGTAAGCCAGATTTGGCGATTTTAGCGAAGGCTTCTTCAGCGGTTTTGCTTTCACGCAGTTTGGCAGGGTCGTTTTTAGGGCCTAATACGACGAAATCGTTTTCCATAATGCCACGTGGCTCAACACCAAAACCATCGGCAACAAATTTTGCTTCAGCGCTTGGTGCGTGGGTCATCACTAAATCTACATCGCCTTGCTCACCTAGTTTCAGTGCTTTACCTGTACCAGTGGCGATAACTTGTACTTTATAGCCTGTTGCACTTTCAAACTTAGGCAGTAATTCTTGTAACAGACCAGAGTTTTCAGTACTGGTCGTGGTGGCTAACTTAATCACTTCAGCCGATTGAGCGGGTAACACTGTGAGCATACTGGCTGCAACAACTAAGCCTAGTAAAGATTTCATGTGGGATTTCACGTTTAGCATGGATACTCCTTGGCGAAAAATAGGGGTCCGACTCAATTGCCTACTGAGTGGGAGATTCCGTAAATTGTAATGCGTACGATGGAAAGCAAATAGGATGCCAAACCAATAATGGTGCATTTACCTTCACAGCATGATCTAAATTGTGAGCTCGATCCCAGGCTCAGCAAATAGTTTACAGACAAATTGTCCCAGCGCATGCTTCTGATGGTTCATAGTGACCTATTCGTCTAGTTTCAATGCTAGAATTGGTCGCAATTGAGTCAAAATGTCCAGACGTGAGCACTATGAGCCAGATAGATAATAACCTCAAGCCCCTTCCTTCCGCTGTTTCAGTCCTGATCGTCGATGACGAGCCGGGGATGCGTAGCTTTTTGAATAAGGCACTCTCGAAGAAATTCGCCTTAGTTGAAACCGCGGGCAGTATTGAAGATGCTGAGCAGTTACGTAGTCGCTGCCATTTCGACTTGCTGATTGTCGATATCCGCTTACCCGGTCGCTCGGGTATCGAGTGGCATGAAGCCTTAGACGAGCAAGGCCGACGTTCCGATGTAATCTTTATGACCGGCTATGCGGATTTAGAGGTGGCGATTAAAGCGCTGCGAGCAGGTGCCTCAGATTTCATTATGAAGCCATTCCACCTCGAGCAGATGATGTCGGCGGTTGACCGTTGTATTGAGCGCCGATTGCTGCGCCGTGAAAACTTGATGTTGCGTCGCGAAGTCTCTATCGGCTATTCCTCTACCATCATAGGGAGTAGCGACGCCATGAAGTCGGTGAAGCAAGTGATAGAGCGCGTGGCACCGACCAACGCCGTGGTGTTAATTCAAGGCGAATCGGGCACAGGTAAAGAGTTAGTCGCGCGGCAATTACATTTACTCAGCGGTCGCCAAGGGCCCTTCGTGCCAGTTAACTGTGGCTCGATAGCCCCCGAACTGCTTGAGAGTGAACTCTTTGGTCATACGGCTGGGGCGTTTACTGGTGCTAAAGGTAACCGTGAAGGCCTATTTAGTTTTGCCTCCGGCGGTACGATTTTCCTCGATGAAATTGGCGAGATGCCGCTCAAAATGCAAACAGCGTTGTTAAGGGTGCTGGAGCAGAAGGCGATTCGCCCGGTGGGCAGTGAGAAGGAAGTCAATATTGATGTCCGGGTGATTGCGGCAACTAACCGTACTCTGATGGATGAAGTCGAAGCGGGGAACTTCCGTCGCGATCTTTATTATCGACTGAATGTGCTGGATATTTTTATTCCTCCGCTGCGTGAGCGTCCGGAAGATGTGGTCGAATTGACCCACCATTTTACCCGCCAATTGGCTGCTGAATTAGGCGTGCGTGAAGTGGTGTGGAGTCATGAAGACATGGTAAAGCTGCAACAACATGAATGGCCGGGTAATATCCGCGAACTGCGTAATATGATTGAGCGCTGTATTCTGCTCGGCAAGCCGCCAGCGGAGTACTGGAAGCAGCAGGTTAAAACCGAGTCTTCGGCTTTGCAGGGTTATCCTTTAGATTGGCCATTAAAAGATGTGGAAAAACACCATGTGACGAGTGTGGTCGATCTGCATTCTGGCAATAAATCTGCGGCTGCTCGGGACTTAGGGGTTTCCCGCAAGACCTTAGATCGCAAATATAAAGAGTGGTTTGACGTTAGCGACGAGCAGGAGTTTTAAGTGTCTTTTTTTACTCACTTTTTTGGAGTTAGTTGGCAGCAAATGCAGGCTAAAGTGCGTTATCGCATTTTGATCCTCACATTGCTGCCGATTTTGCTCACTTTGGTGAGTTTAGTGTTTATCACGATTTACTGGAATATCAGCTACACAGGCAAGCAACTGTTTATGAAGGTCAAAGCCGATTTGGCTGTGGCTGAAAATACCCTGCAACAGGTGCAAGTTCGCCAAGAAAAACAGCTAGAAAGAGTGATGACCTCATGGACATTCCAGAATGATTTTAGGCCGATCCTCAGTGGTGCATTA
Organism: Shewanella sp. DNRA4; assembly: GCF_012843185.1. Taxonomy (NCBI): domain Bacteria; kingdom Pseudomonadati; phylum Pseudomonadota; class Gammaproteobacteria; order Alteromonadales; family Shewanellaceae; genus Shewanella; species Shewanella sp. DNRA4. The sequence goes on along the minus strand of NZ_JABAIP010000004.1, from coordinate 247,749 downwards.
GATCATAGGACGAGCATAGATAGTTTTCTTGATGAGCAAAAGCAGCAACTCGATTTAGACTTTTTGCGGCTGGTCAGTGTTGCTGAAGCGGCGGCTGATCCTGACTTACGACAGATTTTACCGAAAATGGGTGGAATGTTGCCTTATTCGGGACTGATGGTGTTATCTCGTGAACGTTTGGCGCGGATTGACCCTGATTTAGCGCAAAGAGCGAGTATTCCACTGTTAGCGACCTTGCGGGCACAAAGTCCCAATAAGCAAGTTGAGGACCGTGGTTTGCTCAGCCGTAGCTTGTTGCCGATCCCCGATACTGAAGGCAAAGTGGCATGGTATCTCGACGGCGGGGTGTTATTTAACCGCGACACCCGCATCGTTGATCATATCCGCGATCTTGTCTACGACAAGGGTACCTTGCCCGAACGTTCAATTGGTACTGTGACGATTTTTCTCGATAATATTCGGGTATCGACTAACGTTCCTTTGCATTTTTTTCCACAGCCGAATGAATCCCAAGGGCGTGCACTGGGGAGTTTGGTCTCTGAGGAAGTGCGAGAAAAAGTGTTAAATCACGGAGAGTTATGGGTCGATAGAGCGTTTGTGTACAATGATTGGTTTATTTCTGCCTATGCGCCGTTAGAAGATGTCCGTGGACAGCGAATTGGGATGATCTACACCGGTTTTTCGGAGTCACCTTTTATTCATAACTACCTGCTTAATATCATTGAGTTAGGTACCATTCTGATGTTAGTGCTGCTTATTTCTGGATTGCTGGTTTACCGCGGTGCCTACAGTTTATTGCAGCCGATTGAGCGGATTCACCATGTGGTGCAAGCCGTGCAGTCTGGGCGCAATGTGCGTATTGGTGCCTTGGGGTTAGATAGGGATAACGAGTTGTCGAATCTTGCCGAGCAGTTCGACCGTATGCTCGACCTATTGCAGCGGCGCAACGCGCAAATTCAAGCCGCTGCCGAACAGCTCGAAATGAAGGTCGAAGAGCGTACTCGTAGCCTGCAAGATAAGACCTTAGAGCTACAGCGTAACGTCGCTTTACTCAATGAGACACGCCAGCAGTTAGTGACTAATGAAAAGTTGACCGCTCTAGGAGAGTTAACCGCTGGTATTGCACACGAAATCAATAATCCGACCGCTGTTATCCTCGGCAATATGGAGCTACTGCGCTATGAGCTGGGTGATAATGCCGACGTCGTAAAAGAAGAAATTGATCTAGTTATTCAGCAGGTTGGTCGTATAAGCACTATTATCCGTAGCCTACTGCAATATAGTCGCCCGGGAGAGTTTAACGCTCCCTTAGAGATGCACCCTATCACGCCGATCATTGAGGAAATGCTGGTATTAGTGCGGCATTCAATTCAAAAGCAAGAAGTTGTGCTGATAACGGAACTGAACGCCAGTTGCCCTGTTCAGGTCAATCGCCCGCAGTTACTGCAAGTACTGATTAACCTTGTGGTGAACGCAGCCCATGCGATGGATGGTAAGGGACGCATTTGGGTTCGCACTTATGATTGGGTGCAGCAAGATATGCCGATTGGCGTCAAAATCGAGGTTGAAGACGAAGGGTCTGGGATTGAGCCTGAGCAATTGGGGCGGATTTTTGATCCTTTCTATACCACGCGTAAAGATGGCACTGGTCTTGGGCTGTCGCTCAGCTACGGTATTATTAAGCGCATCGGTGGCACCATAGAGGTGAGCTCTGTATTAGGTAAAGGCTCAATCTTCACCATTGGCTTGTATCACGAGGCTAAGGAAGATCAACAAAACAACCTTTACGATGGCTTACATTTTTCTGGCCAAAGCACCGAAATGTCATCTTAGAAGCGACTCTGCATAAAACGCTATCAGATTGATTCACTGAATAAAAAGCAAAAAAAAGCCGGATGATGAATCCGGCCACAAAAGAGTGTGTGAGCAATGTCGTGCTTGCAAACTCAGGAGCACTTTAACAACGTCAGATTACCAGTCATCGGTGTTAAAGATGAGTTTTGGAACGCAAGTTAACGATAATCATTCTCAATTGTGTTTGCAAGCTATTTATTGCAAAAAATGCATATTTTTATCTATGGTATGTTTATGCCGCCACAATAGACTTGCTTAAATGTAATTTATGGTTGATCAAACTCTGGGGATCGGCATTTAGCTCGGTAATTAAATATTGGTTTCTAATCAATAGATTGAGCATTGCAGGGAAACGATTCATGGTTTTAACCTGAATATGGTTATAGCCTTGGAGGCTGGCCCATTTCTCTTGGTATTCAAGTAGGCTTTGTGCTAATCCTAAACGTCTAAAGTCTGTCGCAACGCCACCTAGCCAACTGTAAAAAATTCCTTTTTCCTGTTCATATCCCAGCTTGAACCCCGCCAGTTCGCCTTCCACATAGGCTAGGAGAATCAAGCAAGTCTTGCCTGAAAGCCGTGCCGTTAAGGTGTCTGGCGTCAATGGACGGTCGAGCTCAGGAATTTGCTTACTTAGTTCGATGAGTTGTATGGCTAACTCGGGAGTCAGAGTTGTGATTGCTTTGATTTCAATTGAATACATAATTTTCTCTCACAAAAATCAGCCCCAATAGCGTATCAAACGCATTGGGGCCGAATAAAAACTGTTCAAATTATAACAGGTCTGGCCAGTTGAGTTAATCAGGAAAATGATTTTTGTGGGCTGGTTTGCAATATCTTGTCTTGTAACACTTTCAGCAGCACACCGTAGGCGGGTAAGAATAGCCCTAGGCTAACAAGCAATTTAAAGCTGTAATCGACAGTGGCAATTTCAGGCCAGTTGGCGGCCATAAAGCTGTCTGTTGAAGCATAAAAAGCGATGCTGAAGAACACTAAGGTATCGACTAAATTACCAACAATCGTCGATGCCGCAGGCGCGACCCACCATGAACGGCTCTGGCGCAGACGGGCGAATACAGTGATATCCATCAGCTGACCAATCAAATAAGCCGCAAAGCTGGCAAACGCAATACGAAACACAAAGGTGTTCCATTGGCTTAAGGAGTCCATCCCTTGGAGGCTACCCTGATGGAATACGACTCCCATAACATAGGAAATCATCAGTGCGGGCACCATGGCCTTGAGGATGATACTTCGAGCGGGTGTTTGTCCAAAAATGCGCACCGTTAGATCGGTTGCAAGGTAAACAAAAGGAAAACTAAACGCGCCCCAAGTGGTGTGATAACCAAACAATTGAAACGGCAGTTGTACCAAGTAGTTGCTTAGGCAAATAATCAGTATGTGAAATCCCACTAATAGTAGGAGTGCGCGGCGAAGCTGCGCAGGGGTTAACATTAACATATGTGGCCTTTTTAGTTGTGTAGGGCGGGGTGAGGGAACCCGCTAAATCGTCTGCTGTTATTTTATCCCGTTCCAGCGTGCTGAAATCGGGCCGCCATTATAGTGACCATGTTTGAAGATGCAAGCTTACGGTTTATATTCCAAGCAATTTAGCCGCGAATACTGCGCAAACCTAAGGCATAGGGATCGAAATTGTCCTACACTTTTAAGAAATGTTAGGAGAAACCGATGAGATTATTTCTTGCCGCCTTGTGTGTTAGCTTATTGAGTTTCTGTGCTTTCGCGACTCCCAATAAGCCTGTTGTGGTGCATCTTGTCACAGCCTCTTGGGAAGGTTTTGCTAATCCTGATGAGACGGGTTACTACTTTGATCTCCTCAGGCGTGTCTTTCCATCACCGGAATGGCAGGTCGATGTGCAGTTTATGCCTTTTGCTCGTACCTTATATCTGATTGAAAGCGGACGGGTTGATATGGTTCTCAGCGTGTACAAAGGCGATGTGAAAAATAGCCTGCTGAGTGAAAATGCCGTTGAGCTTGATTCAATTGATGCCGCAGTAACGCCTCAAATCGCAGCAACTTGGGCAGGGATGGAGAGTTTATCCCATAAGCGAGTCCAAGCCATGCTGGCTTATCGTTACAATATGCTGACCTCCATACCGATGTTTTACGAAGAAAGTAGCGACATGCTGAGTATGCTCAATAGTGTAAATGCGGGACGAATCGATGCCGTACTGGATTACAAAAAGAATATGGAGGCGCTCATTCCTGAACTGAGGGCGCCACAAACGTTTGTGATTATCCAAGGCGTGTTAAATGCAGAAACTTTTTTTGCCTTTGCCAATACCGAAAAAGGACAAATGCTAAAGCAACATTTTGATATTGAACATAAAAAAATCATTGACTCCGGTGAGCAGGATAGGCTTTACACCGAGACCAAAGCAAAGGGGTTTTAATGTTTTGGCATCAGTGTTAAATGTTTATAACTCAATCAGAATCGACATTATCGTTGCAAGTTTATTCTCTAGCTCTTGCCACTCAGCCTCGGGATCTGAACCTGCAATAATGCCCGCACCCGCAAACAGATTAATTTTACCTGGCTCAATCAATGCACTGCGGATGGCGACTGAAAACTCACTCTCATCTTGATTAAAATATCCGCAAGCACCAGCGTACCAGCCTCGCATATAGCCTTCCCGCTGGCGAATGAACTTCATTGCAGATTCTCTAGGGAGGCCTCCCACCGCGGGTGTAGGATGCAGTGCTTGTAACAGCTGAAAATCGTTCACGCCGGGCTTTAACTCGGCACGAATAGCGCGGTGCAGATGCTGAATATGATTTAACTTAAAGATTGTGGCCGCTTCTTCTGCACCGACATACTGACTCAAAGGCGTGAGCATATTGACTATGTGACGGCGAACAAGCTGATTTTCAACACTATTTTTATTGTCTTCCAGCAGCGCATTGGCTAGTGCCACATCTTCTTCTTTATTTAATCCGCGAACTGTCGTGCCCGCTAATGCCTCGGTAAACAATTGTTGCCGACGACGACGAAATAAGCGCTCTGGGGAGCAGGAGATATAAGTACGCTCAGGGCTAAATTGGAATCCAAATTGAAAGCTGTTGGGGTTACGGCCTTGCCAGCAGGCTAATACCATCCAAGGATCAACTTGCTCGTTAACCTTAAGCTCTGTCAAACGTGAGAGAACGACCTTGGGCGTATCTTGATTAAATTCAGGCTCAACGACTTGTTCGACTAAGGTTTTCCAACGAGGAAAGTCCGGAATATCTTGGCGGCTCACTAGGGTGAGTTTATTGGGGGGCGCCAAGGGGCGTGCTGGCATAACCGCTTCAATAGCGGCAATCGCAAGGTCGATCTCATTGATAGGATTGTTATCGGCAAAATTAAGATTTACCCGCAAACTAAACTGATCTGCACTGCGTCTAAACTCGATTCTGGGTAGTACAAATCGACTATTACCAAACTCAGGCCAAGATTCAATGCTGCGGTCAAAGGCTACACCGCCATAGTATCGGATGTCTGGATTGCTAGATAAAACACGTTGCCGTTCGTAAACACTGGCCAGCTCGTTATCCTGGACGCCAGTTTCAAATTTTATGTCTTTACAAGCACCTATAGCTGCAACTTCTTCAATTTTGTCACGCCCATGCCAGTAGATGCGTGGATACTGAGTTTGTGATGCCAACCATGAAATCAAAGGAATAGAGACAGTCGTTAAAGATAGCTGCACTATCGGCTCCGACGCTGGAACCTGTTTCATTTGAATGAGTTTGTCGATGAGAGACTTAAGGTCTTCAGACAGGGCATGAGCAGGCAAGTAAAACTCCAAAGATAACGGAATGAAGGTAGTGGCTGAAGTTCCGGTTCTCAGCGGTGAATATGAACTAGATTAATGCATTCTTTTTAAAGTCATTTACACCAAGTTGATTAGAGCGTGTAAATAAGAATCTTTCGCTCAAATTAAAGGCCGAGGCCGTCAGTGTCAAGAAGCAAGCCATGAGTGTGTGACTTTTACCATAGTCTCATTTTAAGACGCAAAAAAATGTGACCAAGATGGGTCTTTTTGTCGATACCGTTGCCAGTGTTGGACATTTTGTCTCTTTGTGACTAAAGGCGTGTTCCATTTGCCGTAATTAGTCGATCTGGGTTGGTTTTTAATTTTTTTTTGGTTGAGACGGAATTATCTAAGACCACAATAGGGGGCACATCTTAAATTTCCTGTATGACAACAATAATATGATTACCAGACAAACGATTTTTAGAGTGTCGTCCTTAGCGTTAGCGATTGGGCTCAGTTTAACTGCTCACGCCGATGAAATCGCCCGCGATCCCCTGCTAAATGTGAATGAAGTGATTGTAGTCCATGGCGAAGGCGCCGATGCGGAGCAATTGGCGACCACTCATTGGAGCATCAATGAGGCCGAAATCCGTGCTTTGGGTGCGCAGACATTAGACCAAGTGCTGAAGAATGTGCCCGGGGTTTATATCCGTGTGGGTGGTGATGGCACCCCTAGGGTCGATATCCGTGGTTTTAAGACCCGCCATGTCACTCTGTTGGTAAACGGCGTGCCCATGAGCAGTGCCGACGATGGGCAGTTCGACCCAAGCGTGATCCCAACCAGCCAAATTGCCTCGGTTGAAGTGTCGGTCGGCCCGACTTCAGTGCTGTACGGCCCAAGCGGTGCCGGCGGGGTGATCAATATTATTACTAAGCAAGGCAGTACTGCGCCCGCCTTGTCTGGACGTGTAGAAGCGGGTAAAGACAATACCTTTAATGGCGACATCAGCGCCGCAGGTTCGGGTGATGATTGGCAGGGATTAGTGAGTGTTAGCCGTCAACAGACTGATGGTTTCCCGATGTCGAACGATTTCGAGCCGACCAAATATCAAGACGGTGAACTGCGTGCCAACTCAGATAAAGAAGTCACCAACGTTTATGCCCAAGGTAGTTACTGGTTATCGGATAAGACCCAACTGATTGCCAACGCGGCACTGCGTAATGGCGAATGGGGCAAACCTGCCCGTGATGGAACTGGCAGTGGCAAACTTAAGTATGAGCGCACCGACGATTACGATTCACATACCTTCCAGCTCGGCTTAGCCCATCAGTTCGACGATACTTTTACCCTGCGTGGTTTTGGGTATCACAATCAAAGCGATACCTTAGAAGCCGCTTATGCCGATGAAACTTATTTGGCATTAACGCAAACTCAAGACGGTCGCTCCGTGGTTCAAGGGGTCAATTTACAGCTGATCACTGATTTTCATAAGGCCGGGCTGTTAACCACCTCTGTGATTGCTGAAGAGCAGAGCTGGAAGTCTGTAGTGGACACATACTCCAGCAATACTGGTAGTGGTACGGGGAATAACTCGGGCACTGGTTCAGGTTCCGGCAGCGGCTCTGGTAGCGGTGGCGGAACAGGTTCTGGCGGTGGCACTGGCAGCGGTGGCGGAACAGGTTCCGGCGGTGGTACTGGCAGCGGTGGTGGAACAGGCTCTGGTGGTGGCACTGGTAGTGGTGGCGGAACAGGTTCTGGCAGTGGCACTGGTAGTGGTGGCGGAACAGGTTCCGGCGGTGCTGAAAATCTAAACGATTCCGCATGGTTATATACTGCGGCGGCCGAATATCAGTATCAATCTGAGCACAACTATGGCGTTACCTTAGGTGGAGCTTTCCATTCACTCGATGCCTCTGATGGCACGGATGATAATTACTCGGCAATGGCATCTAGCTACTGGCAAGTGGTACCCGATTCACGTTTAAGCCTAAGTGTGGCACGTAAAGTCCGTTTCCCTTCCATGGTGAACTTGTACTCGCAATCATCGGGTAACCGTGATTTAGAAGCAGAAGAGTCTAAGCATGTTGAGTTGGGTTTAGAGCAAAACATACCCGCCAGCACCGACTTCTCGCTCTACGGTTATTACACGGATGCGAAGAACTACATTGCCAAAGATACTGCGGGTTTCTACCAAAATATGGGGCGCTATGAGTTCAAAGGGATTGATTTTCAAATTAATAACCATGTGATTGAACATTTGGATCTGAGCTTCTCCTACAGCTACTTAGATTCAAAAGAAATGGAAGGCGATGATACCTTAGATGCGCTGCAATACCGTCCTCGTCACCAACTGCGCTGGCAAATGAGCTATGAATTCCCATTCGAGACACAAGTCCACCTCAATGTGGAACGTATCCTCGATCAGGTTTATGCGACTCAGGTGAAGGTAAACGGACAATACCAGTATCAACAGCAATCGTTGGATAATTACACCTTAGTGGATATCAACTTAGTGCAGCCGCTGATCACCGATAAGTTAGACGTGTATCTGCGTGCCACTAACCTATTGGATGAGAACTACTACCAGAGTGAAGCCCTGCCTCAGGCTGGCCGTCAGTTCTTCGTGGGTGTGAACTGGCAGATTTAAGATGAAATTACTCGAGCTCGACGGTGTCAGCTTTAACTATGGCAGCCAGCTAGCCCCGGTTTTACAGGAGCTTAATCTCTCGATTGGCGCAGGCCAATGCCATTGTGTGAGTGGGCCCACGGGCTCGGGTAAATCGAGTCTATTAAATCTACTGGCGGGCGTACAGAATCGCCCGCATGAGGGCGATATTTGGCGTCACCCAGAGTTGGTTACTGGCTTAGTGATGCAGGATCCGCAAACTCAGTTACTGCGGCAGACTGTTGGGGCCGAAGTCGCCTTCGCCTTAGAGAATCTCGGCATCCCCGCCGAGAATATGTTACCTAAAGTGCAGTTAGCGCTGCGACGCGTCGGGCTGTTTTTACGGCTCGACACCTCAGTCAGCACCCTTTCCCTCGGTCAAAAATACCGTTTGATGATTGCCGCACAGTTGGTGTGTGAGCCGCATTTACTCTTGCTCGATGAGCCATGGGCGCAGCTCGATGACCATGGCGTGAGTGAGCTGTTAGCGGTATTACGTAATCTAATTGCCGAAGGCATGGCATTGGTGTTGGTGGAACATAATGCGGCGGCCTTTGCCGAGATTATCCAGCATTATTGGCAATTAGAGGCAGGCCGTTTATCCGAGGGGATATATACCGTCAGCGATGCCACCGTGCAGGAAGCGCCAGTGAGAGCTTGGGGAAGTACACATCACTTAGGCAAAGTACAGGTGAGCGCCGAGGCGTTTGATTTCTGCTTCGATGGTTGTCAGCCCTTGTTTAGCTGTCCACAAGGGTTTGAATTGCACGCCGGCGAGATAGTGACCTTAGTGGGGGATAATGGTGCGGGTAAAACTAGCCTATTAAAATCCATCGCGGGCATGCTGCACCTAAAGTTGCGCTTGCCGCTCAAGGTGTTGGGCCGTAAGCCTAAACTCGGTGTGTATGGCGCCGAGTTAGGGTTATTGCTGCAAAGGCCGAGTCGACAACTGTTTGAAACCAGCGTGCTGGCCGAGATGCAGTTTAGTTTGAATCGTTTCGAACTGCCTAAAGAGCGTGCCGAGCAAATGCTGCTCGATCTCGAATTGAGTGCGCTGGCCGAACAGTCGCCTCATAAGTTGTCCTACGGTCAACAGCATCTTATTGCCTTGGCATCATTAGCCTGCTTGCAACCTAAGGTGTTGCTACTTGATGATCCACTCGCGGGCATGGATAAAGAGTACTATCGCAAAGTATGGTATCTGCTCAGGCGCCTCAGTGCGCAAGGTTGCGCCATTTTAATGAGTAGTCACAGAGTAGTCGTGCATAGTGCCGTGTCTCGGCAACTCAGTTTACACAATGGGTTGTTGACGGAAGACACTCTGATGGAGGAGCGCTATGTGGGTTAGTTGTCGTCGATGGCGACTACGTGCCCGCCGGCGTTGGAGTCGCGAGAAGCAAGAAACTACGCTATGCGCGCTGTCGCTGTTTTTCGTCTGCGTACTTTCCGCCTGCGCTTTTGTATTGCCCGCCGATTTATTGCTGCCGCTGGCGGCCGTGAATGGCTTGCTAGTGCTCCATGGCTTAGCGCGCCGGGGCAGTATTATGGGCGTGGTTAAACTCGGTGTGATTCAACTGACGATTACTTTAAGTCTTTATTTATTGCTCTATGGCGTTGATCACCTCGCCCAAGGCGCCGTGGTGGTGGGACGCATTATTTTAGCGACTATCCCCGGCTGGTGGTTGTGTATCACGGCTGCGCCCGAGCGCATTGGTGAAGTATTAAGTGCATTTTTGCCGAGCAAATGGGCCTTTGTGGTGGCCGCATCTTTGAGTTTGCTGCCCTATATGGCGGACGAAGTGCGCGAGATTTATCAGATCCAATGTCTGCGAGGCGCGCGTATTACCCCTAAGGCGCTGCGAAATCCTAAAAATTGGCCTGAGCTAGTGTATTGCGTGCTGTTTCCTTTATTAATCCAATTACTTAAATTATCTCGCCAGATGGCGGTTGCGGCCCAGAGTCGTCACTTTGGCAAGAGTACGCGTGTCACCCATTGGCACTCACCGAGAGACAAAAAATGAAGAAAAAACTTCCTCTGAGTTTGCAGGACTCGTTGTTTATTGGTTTTTGCGCCACTTTGCTGGTGGCATTGACGAGTATGTTAAGGCTTAAGCTCGGGATTTCTGGCCATAGCATGTTTTTGATGAGTTTCTTCTATTTGATTTGCTACGGCGTACTTGGGCGTTTTGGCAGCATGATTGCCTGTGGTGGTGTTGCAGGGCTAGTCGCGATGGCGCTCGGTGTTGGTAAGGGCGGCCCGATGATTTTATTGAAGTTTATCTTACCTGCTATTGCGATGGATCTGGTGGCCTTGTTGCTACCTCTCACCTTAAGCCTGCACTGGCGCTGCGTGATTTTAGGCATTGTTGGCTGTATGGCCTGGGCGGTCAAAGTGGCTCTGACCAATGCGCTGGCGGGCATGGCGCTCGATGTTGTACTGATCCAATGGGGTGCGAGCGTGCTTAAGGGCGGATTTTTTGCCACCTTAGGTGCCCTGCTGGTGCCTCCCGTGCTGCATAGGCTTAAGGCCCATGACCTCCTCCACCGTGACAAGTTTTAACTACTAGGAATACCGATGAAAAATTGGCTTATTTGTATCGATGATACCGACGACATTGGCACTAAAGGCACAGGCGAGATAGCTGAGGAAATTGCACATTTGCTCGCGCAAAACTCGGGTGGCAAGGCTTCCTTTGTGACGCGGCACCAATTATTTGTGCATCCTGATATTCCTTACACCTCCCACAATAGCGCTATGTGTTTTGCGTTGCAGTCGCCGTTATCACAGGCCGAGATCTATCGTCTGGCGGTCGCGCATCTGGTGGCTGAATCTGCACCTAAGGCAGATCCTGGGATTGCAATTTTGGATGTCGATTCCGACTATGATGTGAACGCGCTGATAGACTTTGGGCTCAGAGCCAAGCGTGAAGTCATTACCAAAGCGGCCGCCTATCAGCTTGCTGAACAGTTACAGATTCATCTGACTGAGCACGGTGGTACTGGTCAAGGTGTGATTGGTGCTTTGGCTGGGCTTGGATTGCGGTTAATGGGCAATGATGGACGAGTGAAGGGCCAAATCAAACTCGGTCAACTTGAAGAGGTTTCCCTTGAGCTACCTGTGGCCGATATCCTCGAACAAACCGGCTTGGATGCGGTGATGAGTACCGATAAATACTGCTTGGCCGCAGACGAAAAAGTCCAACTCAAAGGCAAAGTAAAAGCTGTCTATCTTGAACATCAATTTGTTTTATTAGTCGCGAAGGACGGTGAGCTGTGGCGTAATGCTGGCAAGCAAGCCTTGCAGGACTATTGAGGTGGGAATGGATCAAAAGTTACTCAAACTGTTTGAATATGAGACTGAACGTTGGATTTTTCGGGCGGGTTTACAGCAATATTCAGAAGCAAGGCGGGCGGCGCGGTTGTGCACTCATTTTGCTCCAGATGATGAAGATGAGCAGATAGATGACGATCTTCATTCCTGCTATAACTGCCAATATCGCCGTTGGATGGTGGCAAGCTTCGAATGTGTAATATTAAAAAATGCTATATTATTAGACGATTAGCTCGCTCTTGAGCAATGGCATAGGATTCTACTGGGTTTTTGTCTTGTTCTTTGATGCTAATCATCAAAGCATATGGTGCTTTTATCTTCCTCAGCATAGAATGCGCGTTATACTGTCCTATACTTCCAGGAAGTAAATAACGGCATCGTGCGCCCAATAGTGCGGCATGTTACGTAGTCGATAGCAGTAATATTCTCTATGCCTTGGGGTTGCTAGTATGAGTGAGTCGGCAGAATCGGTTGACCTAATCAAATTGCCAGTGTCGAAATTGACGCTGGGAATGTTTGTCACAGCAATTGACAGAAATGATCAGGGCCGGTTGGCAATTGCAAATGCTGGACAAATCAAGCACAAGGACTCGATTCTAAAATTATCAAAGAGTGGCATCAAATATGTTTGGGTCGATACGGAGCGTTCGGCTGAACATTGTGGTTTTAAACGTAAAGCCAGCAACGATAGCCTATCAGAAGTTAAAAAATCCCTACTGACCCGTGAGAAGCAACAAGCGCAGGCGAAGGTCATTTTGACCGAAGCGAAGGATCTCATTCGCAAAGTACTCTCAGAAACATTCGAGGGTAAAGCGATTGAAGTCGCTCCTTTTGAAGCACTTGCTGACAGCATGATCGAGTCAGTGTTGTTGGATGAAGACGCCCTAAAGTGTATGTCAGCACTGCGCACTAAAGATGCTTATCTGTTAGAGCACTCAGTGAATGTCGCCTTCCTACTCGTTACTTTCGGTAAATACCTTAAACTCGACCGCGCTATGTTAAGAGAAATGGCGGTGGGCGGCATTTTGCATGATATTGGCAAGATTAAGGTCGACAATAAAGTCCTGCATAAACCGGGCAAGCTCACGCCTGAAGAATTCGAGCATATGAAGTTGCATCAAGTATATGCACTTGAAATAATGAATGAAACCAAAGGTTTGTCGCAGATAAGCAAAGATATCTGCCTAATGCACCATGAAAAATTAGATGGGCGGGGCTATCCAAGGGGATTAAAGGGAGATGAGATACCTCGCCACGGTCGGATGAGTTGTATTGTCGATATATTTGATGCCTTAACCGCGACGCGTTGCTACAAAGAGGCCATGAGTCCTGCGGCCGCCTTTAAGATCTTACTGAGCTTGACGCCATTTCACTTAGATCAAGAGCTGGTTTATGAGTTTATTCGTTGTATCGGTGTATATCCTGTAGGCTCTTTAGTCGAATTGTCCGATGGTCGAGTTGGTATTGTTTGGACCTCCAAGGATAGAGATGCATTACATCCAATTGTGAAGTGTTTTTATTCTCTAAAAGCAAAGCGTTACACTGAAGTCGCCATGGTAGACCTTCTTAAATCAGACCTTCACATTGAGCGAGGCGTATCGCCAAGCTCCTTAGATATAGATCCATCACCCTTTTATTGATTGCCCAAGTTGCACTTGATATCTACCAAGATCTTAAGTGCCATTCATTGCCCCCGCTGCGCCAAAAGCCTTACACTGGGTGAAAGTTTGCTTTGGGCTCAGTTATGAACAGTGTTCGTCAATCTCTCCTTCCCATTCTCGTTATTCTGCTGTCTTTGGCGTTGTTAATTCCCGGCGTAACTCAGCCCATTTTGAGCCTTAACGGCAGCATAAATAAGGCCAAATTAGCCGAACAGGGGATTGAGCAGGTTGCCCAAAGTTTCGATGAAGACTCGGGGCGCGACAGTGCCCGCGGCATGTTGAATATGGTTAGTGGCCTGCTGGGGCTAAATAACCTTAAAGGTGAGGTCCAAGTATTGCAGCAAACCCGTAGTATTTGGAGCACAGTCACCGAATTATATAATACTGGCAATGGCTTAGTTGCAGGACTGGTGATGCTGTTTAGTATCATTATCCCTGCGGTAAAACTCAGTCTAATGTTGGTACAACAAAGCGTGAGTTCGATTGCGCTGCAGTGGCGTATTCATCATCTAGTGTCTGCGCTGGCGAAATGGTCGATGGCCGATGTGTTTGTGGTGGCTCTGATCATTACCTTTTTGGCGGGTAATGCCTCGGGTGGCATGGGTGAAATGCTAAAGACCAAGGCGGAGTTTGAGAGCGGATTTTACTTCTTTACCGCCTACTGCATTCTCTCAATCGCCAGTGGTTACTTAGTGCGTCGTCCAACACCGATTCTGTAGTCAATCAAAGGGCATACAGCAGGTTCTGTATGCCCTTTATCGTTAGGAAAGCGTGCCGTTTTGATAGATGGGCATAATCCAATAACGGCAAGGGTTGTGTTTACAGACCTTTGCTAGTGCTTCAAGCAGGGCGCTTTGCTGGCTTGCAGGGTGCATAATCTCAAACTTACAAAACTCCCGATAACCTTCCACCTGTTCCTTGATATTGAAATGGCTGTGCTCTCGGCTAAATCCGCAAATATTGCCCAAGCTAAAGCCGGATAAAAACTCCAACTCAATCAGGGTGTCGACTATATCGTCCTTAATATCGTTTTGGGCGATCAGGACTAGCAGTTGTTCCGTGCTCATCGGCGTTTCTCCAGCCAAAAATACAACATGGGCAGTAAATACAGGGTCGTAATGGTCGATGTGAGCAATCCACCGATCACCACAATGGCCAAGGGTTTTTGGATTTCAGCACCAGGGCCCGAGGCGAACACTAAGGGGATCAAACCAAACATGGCGGTGGTGGCCGTCATCAGAATGGGTCTGAGTCGCCGCGCGGCACCCTGTTCGACTCGCTCCCTGAGACTGCCAAATAAGTATTTGGTTTGTTCGTAATAACTGACCATCACTACGCCGTTAAGCACCGCGACACCTAGCAGGGCGATAAAACCTACTGAAGCGGGCACCGAGAGGTACTCCCCCGAGAGATACAAGCTGACGATACCGCCCATCATAGCGAACGGGACGTTAGCGAGGATTAATCCCGATTTTGCTAGCGAGCCGAAGGTGGTGAATAAAATCAAAGTGATCAGTGCGATAGCTATGGGGATCACCAGCAACAAATTGCTGGTGGCGCGCTGCTGGTTTTCAAACTCGCCACCGAAGCTGACGCTATAGCCGCTGGGCAGTTTGATTTCCTTGGCGATTTTGCTGTTAAGCTCTTCCACAAAGCCCACAATATCCCGCCCTTGAACGTTGGTGGTAATCACAGAAAAGCGATTTCCCTGTTCCCGCTCGATCAGGATAGGGCCCTGTTTATAACTCAATACCGCCACGTCACTTAGGCGTTTTAGGGAATGATCAGGCATCACCAATAGCTGGTTTTGCAGTTCGTTAATGTTGCTGATCTGCGCCTGATTATTGGCGATAAGCACAGGCGTGCGCTTCTTCCCTTGCAGCACCTCGGTGACGACCACGCCTTCGAGTTGGCTCTTGAGGTAACGGGCAAACTCCATAGTGCTCATCCCAAACCCACGGGCCAGCTCGTTATCTAAGGTGAGATTGATAAAGGGGCTGCCTTCAATCATTGCCATCTTAACGTCGACGCTGCCCTGAGTTGCTGTGACCAGTTGTTCTATTTCGCCGGTGAGTTTTCCTAAGGTCTCGATATCATTACCGAATACTTTAATCGCGACATCCCCGATACTGCCTGTGAGCATTTCGGAGACACGCATCTGTATCGGTTGCGTAAAGTTAAAGTTCACGCCGGGATATTTAAGCAGTACAGTGCGGATGGCATCGATAAGCTGCTCTTTAGTGGCAAAACGCCATTCGCTGCGTGGGGCCAGTTCTAAAAACACATCGGTTTCGTTCAGTCCCATGGGATCTAAACCAATCTCATCGGCGCCGGTGCGCGCCACCATCTGTTTGATTTCGGGGATTTGGCCTAGCAGGGTTCGCTGGATCTGTTTATCGATAGCGATGGAGCCGTCGAGGGAAATCGAAGGGGATTTCTCTAACTGGAGAATAATGTCGCCCTCATCTAAGGTCGGCATAAAGGTTTTCCCCACCAGACTAAACAGGCCGAGACTGACAATCAGCAAGCTAAAGGCGATGAGCATAAAAGGCTTTTGCCAACCAAAGCAGGCCTTTAGGCTGCCAAGGTAAAGATGCTTGAGCTTTTCGATGGCCTTAGGTTCTTTCGCGGCCTTTTCGTTAACGAGGTATGAGGCAATCACGGGGATCACAGTCAGCGATAACACCAGCGCCGACAGCATGGCAAACACTATGGTGATGGCAACTGGGGTAAAGAGTTTGCCTTCTAAACCACTGAGAGTGAGCAGTGGCGAGAATACTATGATGACGATAACCGTGCCCGAGACTACCGGAATGGCGACGTCTTTGGTGGCGCGAAAGATCAAGTGTAAACGCGGCAAACGCTGTTTAGTGGCGATTAAATTCACCATGTTTTCAACCACGACCACGGAGGAGTCCACCAACATGCCGATAGCGATAACGAGGCCTCCAAGACTCATCAAGTTAGCGGAGAGATTGAAGTAATCCATCATCAAAAAGGTGAACAGTGCGGCTAGCGGTAGCGACAGGGACACCACTAACGCGGCGCGCACATTACCTAAAAACAGCGCCAGCAATACGATGACCAGCACTACGGCCTCGAATAGCGCATTGGAGATGGTCTCAATAGCGGTATTGATCAGGTTAGCGCGGTCGTAAAAGGTGTTTATCTGGCTGCCTTCAGGGAGAGTCAGACTGATTTGCGCTAGCTTTTCCTTAATGTTGTTAACCACTTGTGCCGTATTGGCGTCCTTGAGGGCAATGATTAAAGCTTCGGCGGTTTCGTTGCCATCCTTAGTGACGGCACCGTAGCGTGCAAGGTGGCCTATCTGGATATCGGCGAGATCCTGCAAGCGATAGACTTTGGCATTATCGGCTTTGATCACTAGCTGTTTAAGCTCGTCGATATCATCGATGCGTCCCTCGGAGCGCACTATGATGGTGTCAGTACCTATGGTGAGCTTACCAGCACCTTCGTTGTGATTATTCTCCACAATCGCCTGTTGCAGCGCGGCAAAGCTCACGCCCGCAGCCGCCATCGCCGCAGGATTGGGGCTGATACTAAAACTCTTGGCATAACCGCCGAGGATATTCACATCGGCAACACCCGGCACTGTGCGCAGCAGCGGCCGAATTTCCCACTCGAGTAATTGACGTCGCTCCAGCAGGGAAAGATTGGGGTTTTCGAGTGAAAACATAAAGATTTCACTCAGCGGCGTGCTCATGGGCGCCACACCGCCACTCACACCTTCGGGAAAACTGTCCCAGACCGCAGTGAGGCGCTCGCTCACCTGTTGGCGCGCCCAATAGATATCCGTGCCTTCTTCAAAATCGAGGGTGATATCGCTAATGGCATACTTAGTGGTCGAGCGTAGAATCGATTGCTGCGGAATGCCGAGCAGCTCGGTTTCAATCGGGACGGTAATCTGGGCCTCGATTTCCTCCGGCGTCATGCCGGGAGCCTTGAGGATGATCTTCACTTGGGTTGGGGAAATATCCGGAAAGGCATCCAAGGGAATGGCAAACCAAGCTCGTGCGCCAGCCAACATGAGGATCAGCGCCACAATCAGCACAAAAAGTCGCTGAGTGAGCGAAAAACGGATCACAGAGGTGAGCATCTTATTCGCCTCCTAAACCGAGCATGATGCCTTTCACCGCGGCAACCGACTGGGATAGGACTTGCAGCTGACTCAAGTCTTGATCGCTGGCGACAATATATTGCTCCGGGGTTGAGCCTAAGATATCGACCGTTAGCGCATTGAGCTGGTTATCGGACAGAGTGAACACTTGGCTGTCTTGCTCCCAACTAAACACACTATTTTTGGGGAGCAAATACACGGCTTTTTGATACTCGGGAACCACAGTCATTTGCTGACCTAACAATAGGTTACATTCCTGTGGCACCGCCGATGACCAAGCCGTGACAAAGGCGCCTTCGGCAATCGCCGACAGTGACTCAATCGCGATATGGCATTGATTAATATTGATGGCCGATAGGGAATGGGACTGCCCCGTCGGCACATTCACTTTGACACGGATGCTGTTATTGGGTACCAGTGAAAACAGCTGATCCCCCGCCATATAAGGGCCGCTGATGGCATTGAGTTTAACGATACCGTCAACGGGCGCGGCGACAATGAGGGAGTCGGTAGCCGCATCTGTGCTGTGGACGCGCTCCATAAAGTGCTGCATATGCTCGTATTCGAGGTGAGTCGTGAAATAGTCCTGACTGATCTCACGCCATTTTTCGGCGCTAATACTGCCATTGGCGAGCAAAGGTTTGTTGCGCTCATATCGACTCTTGGCAAGTTGATACAGGCTCGCCGCGGCCTCGACTTGGGCGAGATAGTGGAACACTTCTGGCCCTGTGAGTTTGACTATTGGTTGGCCTTTACTGACGCGCTGGCCTTGGCCAACGAGAAAGTGCACCTGCTGGATATTCTCGGGCGTGCTGATCCAATAATCATTGCCGGGGAGGATTTCAACCTGCGCCGGCAATGGGCTGCCCTCATAACTGGCGACTCTTTGTGGTTGGGTGTAACTGAGGTCGAGATTGCCTAAGGCGCTAATGGCTAAGCTTTCGGCCTGCGCCGAACCTACAACACTCGCGGATAAACAGAGAAGGCATGCGCCGTACTTGGCCATCATAATGAAATTCCTAAGGCTTGGAGTTGTTGAGAATGCAGTTGTTGCAAGCTGACGCGGTTGAGCGCCAAGCGGGATTCGGTGTCGAGCGCCTCCATATAGCGGCGCAGCCAGACTTCATAACTCACCTGATCTTGATCTTTTACCTTGGCGAGTTCCTCGGTAATGGTGCGACTGAGGGCGAGTGCTTGGGTGAGTAAGCGCTGTTGCTCGACGAGGTTAGTTTGCTGGCGGACCAATTGATCCCACTGGTTTTTAAGCTCGAGTGCGCTGCGGTCAAGATTGAGGCTTTGTTCGGTATTTGCTTGTTGCCATTGGGATAAATCGCTCTGTGACAGCGCCGAGCCTAAGGTTAAGGGCACTGACACGGCTATGCCTAACTGCTGATCATCCACACCCGCATCGGCGGTATTTTTTGCCGTGAGTGAGACGGTCCAAGGATCGCGCTCACCCGCTTGTTGAGTTTGGATCAGCAGCAGGTGTTGCTGTTGTTGCAGCTTCAACAATTGCCACAGGGGATGTTGGGCTAAGGCCTCGGCGCCCTTGCCAAGCGGGCGGTCAGTTTCTTCTATCGCGCTCGGCATCCGTTGTTGACCCGTCAGCTGTTGATACAGGGCTAAAGATTGAGATTGTTGCTGCAGAATGTCGGCGCGGCTTAAGGCGATATCGACACTTTCTCGCTCCAGCAACAGGGTGTTGGCCAGTGGCAGTTCCCCCGCATCAGTCAGTTGTTTTTGCTGGCGATGGAGTTTATCGAGCAACTGCTGTTTACGCTCAAGCTGCGACAGTTTGACTTCGCTCTGGCGGTAATCCCACAGGCTCTGCCTTAATAATCCCGAGAGATACAAGCCTTGCAGCGCCGTTTGTTGTTGATGAATTTGCTCGGCGAGCTGTTTTATTTGCTTATCGCTGCTGTGTAGCGCGGGGGATTTAAATGGCAAATTGACTGAGAGTTCCTGCTCGTAGCTGTTACTATTATCCAAACTCCCGAGGTGACTTAAGCTAATGCTCGGCAGGCCAGTGAGCCAGGTCGAGCTGGTTAAATTGGCCGCTTGGGTATTCGATGAAGTGAGATGAGTCAACCTAGCTTGGCTGCTCGACAGCGCTTGGGAAAGTTCGGCTTCCGCCGCAAGACATAGGAAACTACTGCCGACTAAGCTGGTCAACAGACATAACTTGATACAAGACGAACTGACAGACATGAGATGATTCTGTGGTATTAAACAATGCTGTCAGTGTAGGGATTGACGGGTGAAAGTCGTCGGGGACCTGTATCATAAATCCGCCTATGGTACATATGTCCCATAAAATAATTGATTGATTTTGCTTTTATTTAGGAGTTTTAAATGAAGGATATTGTCATTATTGGTCTGCTGGCACTGATCATGTGCTTTAAGCTTTTTGACATTAGTTCCGACATTCAATTAGGCATTCCGCAATGGCATTTAGTGCAGGAAGCTATACTCTTAGTGCTCACCGCAGTCGGGGCCATCTACCTCAGTTACGATTTAATGCGCCGCTCGCGCGAGGTTAAAGCCTTAGCAAAACGCCTCGAGTACGCCGATAAAAAAATCGACAATATGTCGACTCAAATGCGTTCCGCCAGACAGGAATACAGCCAAGCCGTTGCAAACCAGTTTGATACTTGGGGTTTTACCAAGAGCGAGCAGCAAGTCGCGTTTTTATTGCTTAAAGGGCTGAGTTTTAAAGAAATTGCCGAAGTGAGACAGACAAAAGAGAAAACGGTGCGCCAACAGGCGTCGACCATTTATGGCAAGGCCGCCGTGGATGGCCGCCACACCTTTTGTGCTTGGTTTATGGAGGATTTTATTCAAGAACATAACCAAGAACTGGCGGCAAACGAGTCCGATAGCGCCCATAAAGCCGCTTAGCCTAAACTCTCAGGCTTAGTTGTTATAGCTATTTGTTATTGAAAATCGATATTGGCTGGCTTTTTGGTTCTAAACAATAATGAGCATCCCCTAAGTTTGTCGGAGGATGCAATTGAAAAACTCGCTGCTAATTGTGTTTTGCCTTATTGCCTTGGTTGCATCCACGCAAACCACAGGGTTACTCCGCTCGCTGATTGAGTTTTCCGCCTTTTTAGGCGTACTGGGGTTGGCTTGGCGGATTAAACCCAACGCCGAATAAAGCTTCCCTCATCTGCACATTGAGCCGCTAGGCTCAAATCCAATCTATTGAAAATACAGAATATAACCTAAAGACGTTACCCCAATTGCCGTCCACAGGATCACGCCCAGCAGCAAAGGCTTAGGGCCGCTTGCCCGCATTTTTTGCACCGTAATCCCCGCACCAATCAAGAACAGACACAGAACCAAGGTACGTTTCGACACCATAAACAGCGTGTCGTAGAGCGGCTGAAACTGCGGCAACCAATGGGCGATTGCGATGGCTAAACAGTAAAATCCGATAAAATACGGTAGGTTAAGCTTACGTTTATCGCCGCCAAAGATCAGCGCACTGACAAGGGCGATAGGGATAATCCATAGTGCGCGCGCCAGTTTAATGGTCGTGGCGGTTTTAAGTGCTTCATCACCATAGGCAGAGGCCGCGCCGACAACTGAGGAAGTGTCGTGAATCGCGATGGCACTCCACACGCCAAAATCGTATTGGCTCATATTGAGTAAATGCCCGAGGGCGGGGAATAAAAACAAAGCCACCGAGTTGAGTACAAATACACAG
Source organism: Shewanella sp. DNRA4 (assembly GCF_012843185.1). Classification (NCBI taxonomy): domain Bacteria; kingdom Pseudomonadati; phylum Pseudomonadota; class Gammaproteobacteria; order Alteromonadales; family Shewanellaceae; genus Shewanella; species Shewanella sp. DNRA4. The sequence continues at coordinate 226,634 of NZ_JABAIP010000004.1, read as the reverse complement.
GCTAATGCGGTGGCGGTTTGGTCTGGTTTGGCATTAATGGCGGGCGATACGGCAGCAATGGCGCTACCGCCACAAATAGCGGTGCCAGAGGCGATTAAGTGGCCTGTGATCGGGTCAAACTTTAAAGCGCGAGTCACCATAAAGCCCAAGATCAGCGTAAAAATAATCGAGCCGACAATCAGCCCGAGATTGTGGCTACTGGCCTCAATCGCGGCGTTGAAGTTAATGCCAAAGCCTAAGCCGATAATCGAATAGGACAGTAATTTTTTGGTGAGGGCGGCGATATTCCAGTCGTTTGGCACCCAACCTAGGCTGGCCAAGGTAAAACCGAGCACAAGTGCCATAGGGGATGAGATAACAGGCGCGAGACACAGTAGCGCAGCGCAGATAAACACAAGGCGATGAGGTTGCTTAAGTTGCGAGACTATCGATGAAAAATTCATAACGCCTTAGGTTTGCGACTGAGTGTTTGGTTCTAACTACTGGAGCGCGGTTTTATATGGCAACGAGGTTAGAACTGAGACGCTGATAAAAGCGGGTATTATAGCGATGAAATTAATCTTCAATAAAATCAATTTAATTTATTTTGAGAGTCAGTTTTACTGATTGTTGGGCCAATGGAATGATCATAAAGGAAAGGTGAGGAGATTCACCTATGGTTTCATCTCCTCCAACTGTAGGATTAAATTAAAGATTAACAATGCTTTGCAGGCTGTAGTCACCACCGTCTTTAGCGGTAAACAACTTGTCTTGAATATCGTTAGCGCTTGGCATTCCCGCATGTAACAGGCTTAACCAGTGGCGCGATGTGGCGTTGCGAGTGTCCTTTGGCTCAGTCGCTTGTGCCATTGGGGTTTCAATTTGCACATCTTCCAGATTCGCTAAATCCCGCGCGCCTATCATGCCAGTGCGGTCGAAACACAACTCAACATGGCAGCCTTGGTCCTGTAACACTATGGCGCTTGGCGCATCTTTAGTGCCGTTAAAGGCAACAAATTGCTTGGTTTGGCGTAATCCGCTGTGGCTGCCGTCGGCAAAAAATGCCAGCAGGTGTTGGTAGTAAACCACATAGCTGATCACATCTTGGTGCGAACCCGCATCCAGCGGGAAATGACGGTCGAGGAACTGCTTCGCCTGGGCAAGTTTTTCATGTTCGGCCACGTTCACTTGGGCGACGGCAAGCACTTCTTCGGCGATGAAGCTGTTAAGATTCGATTGGATCTGGTTGCTCTTGATAATTGACATATTCATCGCTAGTTCCTCTACACTTTCCAATTTAAAAATTAGGGCCTTGATTTCACTTTAGCTTGTCCAACAGCGTTAATCGTTAAGCAGTGCTAGGTGGATAACCCTTCCTCGATTGCTTAATTTGTAGTCTAGTCTTTTTTTGACTACAATTTCACAATAAAAATTTTACAATGTGAATTTTACAAAATGCGCAATGACCAGAGCTTGATGAGAAAATCACACTTCCTTGGGACAAAAATACGTAACCTACGGAAACGTAACAATTTAACCATGGAAGATTTATCGGCGCGTTGCATCCGCGTCGATGCGGGTAGTGCGCCCTCAGTGTCATATTTGTCGATGATCGAACGCGGCAAACGCGTGCCCAGTGCCGAAATGTTGGCCGTGATCGCCACTGTATTTCAAAAGGACGTTGACTGGTTTTTAGACGACGTGCCCGAGGAAAGTGCCATCACGCCGGACAAGGGCCGCCGTGGTGGGATCAGCGGCATGGCGCTCGAACCCAGCTTTTTGTTTTCAAATGATATTTTGCAAATAGCTATCCCTGAAATGCTATCCCAGACGGGGATTTCGGGTCGACAATTCGCCCACTTATTAATCCGCGCCCATCAGGAGCACCATCAAAACCATTTCCCCGATCTTGAACGTGCCGCCGAAGAGGTTGGGTTAAAACGTATGCCCTTATCCCTCGAGGAGATGCTGGATATTGCCAAGGGCGTAGGCTTAAAAATCAAATGGATAGATAGTACGCCCCAGGAAGTGATCGACGAGCGCGGCGTAAGCTCGCATCAGTTAGTGACTTCCTTCTTCGAGCCGCCCAGCACAATTTACATCAATAAAGTCCTTAAAAATCGCCCTAGCCGGCTAAAGTACGATCTCGCCGCCCATATCGGCCATTGTGTGTTGCACAATAAAGATGGGCTTAAAAGTGTGATGATCTCCGGCCGAAAACTGGAGATGGATGAAGAAGTGACGATGCAGTCTAATACTCTGAACGCGCAGGATATTTTACATGCGTGGCGCGACTTTGAGTCCAGCTTTTTTGCCGGAGCCCTGTTATGTCCTAAGGTGCCGTATCGACAATTGCTCGACCGCCACGGTTACGAAATTGAGGTGCATAAACAGCTGCAAGTGTCGGCTTCGGTCGCCATGCGGCGGATGACGGTCGTATCGCCTTACCCCCATTGGCATTATTTTGATGCCTATGCGCCGGGCAAACTTAAGGCCGTTTACCGTGGCAATGGCATTCCCCTGCCTTGGGGCAATATGCGGCTGGTGGAAGACCCTTGCCAGCACTGGGCGGTGTTTAGAATGATCAGCGAGCCCAAGGTTGGGACATCCGCGCAAATTTCGATTTTAAATGTGGGCAATGAACCACGGATTTACTGCTGCGAGTCGATTAAGGTCGAAGACTCGGCGAGCAACCCCCATGTGCTCTGTGCCGGTATCGATTTGAATCCGGCCATCGAAGCCCAAGGCAAAGATGCACTCTCTATCGCCCATGATTTAAAAGCCGCCTGTGTCTCTGGCGGCGGCTCAGTCGCGATTCCCAAGCATATTAAAAGCGATCTAGTAAGCGTGGCTAAAATATTGAATATCAACTGGATTGAGCGCGGCATTAAAAATGATGCTCGGCTTATCTGCTCCCGCGGCGCCGTCTGCCCGCGCCAACCCAGCTGTTATCAAGCGGGTAAATCGCAGTGTGATGGGGTGGAGTAAACTATGCCGCGAAGTTTTGCATAGGGTTTAGTAAATGGCCGCTATTAAGCACTCTCACTTCAGTGACACGCCATTAACTCATCCCTGAGGGCTCGACGGCGGCATCCATGCCGCCAACGGTCACTGCCGCGAGAGTGCTTAACTCTGCGAACTCAGGTGTCTGTATTGCTCATTGAGTTGATAGTGCACACATTACGACTTTATTCTGAAGTATGAGTAACTGATTAATAAAAAGGGATTTTATGTCTGATGATATTGTAGATTTTAACTGGAAAGAGCCTGTGTTATGCGCAGAAGGAACTGAATTATTTCCAAGAGATACATTAGATCGCGCTAGATACGCTTCTTTTTTACACAATTATTTGGCGATTAATGCTATCGATGGTGGCTATGTTTTAAACCTAAATGCGAAGTGGGGCTCGGGTAAAACCTACTTCATTAATCGCTGGATGGAAAGTATTAAAGATAGACACCCTGTTGTTTATATTGATGCTTGGAAGCAGGATTACTCTGATGATCCCATGCTTACCGTTATTTCATCTTTGATAAATGCTTTAAGTGAACAATTGCCTGCTGAAAATGAAACTCTGGCAAATATTACTGAAAAGTCAGCCCGCTTTATCAAAGCAGCTGCGCCTGCTTTACTTAAAGGATTGGTGAAAAAGGCTGTCGGTTTGAATTTAGATGATATTAAAGTTGAAGGCGAACTAAAAAATGATGACAAATTCATTTCTGATACTTTAAGTGAATCGGCCGCCGCAGTTGCACAATGCTTAGTAAAAGACCACAACGATAAATTGCAGTCAGTCAACTATTTGCGAAACGAAATTAAAGCGTTAATTACTGCAGTCATTGCACATCAACAAGGTGCTTTAAAAGCACCTGCTTTTATCTTTATTGATGAGCTTGACCGCTGTCGGCCTAGTTATGCCGTAGAAATGTTGGAAGTGGTTAAGCACTTCTTTGAATTAGATAATATTGCCTTTATCGTGGCGACTGATACTGAACAACTGCAGCATGCGGTAAAAGCTGTCTATGGTGAAGGCTTTGATGCTCAAACCTATTTAGGTCGGTTCTTTAGGCGGCGTTACTCATTAACCGAGCTTTCTCGCTATGAATTTGTAAGCCATATTTCTGAAAGTAAAGTCACTTATAATCCTAATTGGAAGGAGTTTGTACCTAGCCTAGCTGAATTAGATGACTTTACTCGTGTGGTTTCTATTGTGGCGGATAGATTTAGACTCTCGCTGAGAGAAACTGAACAGCTAATGGATAAATTTATAGCTGTTTTAAGCAATACACCTAAGACTTTAAATCCTTATTTATTGTTAATTCTATTTGTATTGAGAGATAAGCATTACTCTCTGTATGAGGAATGGATTGAGTCAACCAGTAAAGAGGCTAGTTTTGGTCAATCTATTGGACGATTAACTTATCGAATTGATATGTTTCCCATGGTTTATAAAAACCGAGAACAAGGTTTTTTTCCAAGAGATGGTAAAGATGATTCTTTGGTTAATTTTCAACAAAGCCTTGATATGATTTTATCTAATATGAATAAGGCGTGTTCACCTTGGAATCAGAGAGAAAAAGATAGGTTTATAGACAACTTGGAAGAGTCATTATATTCATCTTCATCACCGAGCTTACCCGAAAGAGCAAGTAAGGGGTATCAAATAAGACTAATGAATCTCAATGCTTATAAGTCAGATTATAAAAACTGGGTTGAGCTAGCAGTGTCTTTTGATAAATAGAAAGATGCGCTTATCTACACCCATAAATCATCTTAGAGCCAACAATTTATTAAGGTTTGGTGTTAATGTAAAAATTTTAAGCTACAAAAATACATCGAAATTAACGAGATTAAGCACTGGCATGTAAGTGACCGTTGGCGGCATGGATGCCGCCGTCGAGCCCTCAGGGATGAGTTAATAGCGTGTCACTGGAATGCCAGTGCTTAGTCATTTTTAGGGAGGCTGTTCATAATTATGGGTCAGGTTAATTTCACACCTGACCCATAGTGATATGGGAAATGTCACTATGATGTCTGGAACATCATTGACCATGTGATCGCGGCATTTGCACTTCCATGTGCAGCAGATGCCGCCGTCGAGCCTATAGGGATGACTTCTTGTCAAACCAAAGTCGGCGAGTCACTGGAATGCCAGTGCTTAATCATTTGCAGGGCTTTAGTAATTGCTTTTGGAGTCAGAAAGCTAAGCCCTAATCTGTCCTGTGCCTGAAACCAGATATTTTTCAGTGGTTAAGGCTTCGAGTCCCATGGGGCCGTAGGCATGCAGCTTAGTGGTGGCTATGCCGATTTCGGCGCCGAGGCCGAGTTCACTGCCATCGGAAAAGCGTGATGAGGCATTCACCATAACGACCGAGGCATCCACTGCGCGTTGAAAGCGGGCGGCGGTGAGTTCATTGTCGGTGCAAATCACCTCGGTATGGTGGCTGCCAAACTTAGCGATATGTTGGGTAGCGACCTCAAAGCTGTCGACTTGGCGAATGGCTATTTCTAAGTCCAAGTATTCTTGGCCAAAATCTTCTTCTGCCATATAAGTGCAGGCGTCGAAATACGCAGCGGCTTGAGGGCATGCATTGATTTTAACTTGATGCTCGGCCAGTGCTTTGGCGACGCGGGGCAAGAATCGCGGCGCGATATCCTTATGCACTAACAAGCCTTCGAGGGCGTTGCACACTCCTGTGCGTTGGGTTTTACCATTGAGCAGCAAATCCAAGGCGATATCTTGATTAGCGTCTTTATCCACATATAAATGGCACACGCCTTTAAAGTGCTGAATAACCGGAATGCTACTGTTTTCAGTGACGTAGTTAATCAATCCTTCACCGCCGCGGGGGATGATCACATCGATAAATTCCCGCTGCTGCATCAGTTCGAGCATTAGGGCGCGGTCAGGATCGGGGAGCACGCTGATAAGTGCTTTAGGCAAGCCATAGGCGGTCAGTACCGCCTGTAAAATACTGGCGATCACTTGGCTGGTGTGTAGTGCTTCTTTACCGCCTCGCAGGATCACCGCATTGCCGGATTTAAAGCACAATGCGCCAGCATCGGCGGTGACATTTGGGCGCGCCTCATAAATCATACACACCACGCCGAGTGGCACACGCATCTTACTGATGGATAAACCATTAGGTCGTTTACCAATAAAACGCTCGCGCCCAACGGGATCGGGCAGCGCGGCGATGGTTTCGATTCCTTGCGCCATTGCCTCGATACGATGCTGGTTCAGCGTGAGGCGATCGACCATTGCAGGGCTTAAGTTATCCTGAGTCGCTCGGTGCACGTCAATCAGGTTCGCGCTTTGGATTTCATAGGTTTTTTCCCTTAATGAGCGCGCCATATCCAGTAATACGGTGTTTTTTAACGACTCATCGAGTTGTGCGAGTGTGCGGGCCGCATGGGCGGCATCGGCAGATATTTGTTTAATTAGGCTCATAGTTTCTCCACTCAAATGGATTTAAGAATGGCGATATTCTTATCGGAAATGATGGGGCCGGTTTTTTGCTGGAATTCACTGGCAAACGCCTGATCATCCTGCTCGGTAATAAAACTCAGTAGGCAACTGCTGTAGTTAGATTTGGCTTTCGCTAACTTAGTGCCATCGCCTTTACGCACCAGAATGGTGTCGCCCACTGAGAAATCCCCTTTGACTTCAACCACATCATCGCTGGTTAATTGCTCGCTGTGCTGATCGAGTGCGAGGTCAAAATCATCCTCGACGATCACTTCGCCCTGCGCTTGCGAGGTGTGGGTCATCCAATGCAAATGCTCCTGCATCGGTTTTTCGTAGGGGGTAAAGAGGGTGCCCGGATTTTGCCCCTTTAGCAGTTGGCTAAAGGAGTCGGCATTAAAGCCATTGATAATAAAGGTCTCAATGCCGTGGGAGATGGCTTTCTCGGCGGCTTGGATCTTAGTGCGCATGCCTCCGGTACCAACATCGCTGCTGGCGCCTCCCGCCATCGCATAGATCTCGGCATTGATTTCAGTGACTTGCTTTATCAACTTGGCATTGGGATATTCGTGGGGATTTTGATCATAGAGTCCATCCACATCCGAGCAAATCACTAAAGTGTCGGCATCGGCCGCAGCTGCCACCATGGCCGAGAGATTATCGTTATCGCCAACCTTAAGTTTGTCGGCGGTAACGGCATCATTCTCATTGATGATCGGCATTAAACCGTGTTCGAGCAGGCTAAAAATCGTGTCTCGAATACTGATATAACGCTCGCGATTACGTAAGTCGCCATGGGTCAGCAGTAGTTGGGCGGTGGGAAAATCAAATAGCTTATTCCACGTCGCCATCATATCCGCCTGACCCGCGGCTGCCATGGCCTTTTTCACTGTGACACTGGGCTGAGCTTGGCCCTCAAAATGATGCCAACCAGCGGCAACCGAGCCGGACGAAACCAATACCACTTGGATACCTTGGACGCGGCAGTAAGTAATAAACTGCGCGATACCCAAGAGATAATGACTACTACAACCTTGCTTGTGGGGCGCGATTAAGGCGCTCCCCACTTTGACAACGATACGTTTACGGGGAGAGTCTGTCATAGCGCCTCCTTAGCTTTCCTCGGCCAACACGCGACCGGCCTGATGGAATTGCTTAGTGGTTTTAGGACAAGGATCGGTATCGAATTTGCTCACCAGATAAATCACTGTGCTGCTGACAACAAAGCCAGGGATCATCTCATACACTAAGCTACTCAATGCCTTACCATCGGCAAGCACGGGGGCATAAATCCAAAAGAGTACCGTGAGCGCGCCTGAAATAATCCCCGCAATCGCCGCTTTATGGGTGAGGTTAGCCTTATACAAACTAAACAGCACCAGCGGACCAAATGCGGCACCAAAGCCTGCCCACGCATTACTCACGAGGGAGAGGATACTGTTAGAGCGGTCGAGTGCCAGCAGTGTTGCGACAATGGCAACACCAGCGACCCCGTAGCGACCCATTTTGACCATCTCTTGCTCGCTCGCTTGTTTCTTCGAGAGGGTGCGATAAATATCTTCGGTCAGCGAACTCGACGAGACTAATAACTGCGATGAGATCGTGCTCATAATGGCCGCGAGAATCGCTGCCAGCAGGAAGCCGCTGATTAAGGGATGGAACAGCAACTCTGAAAACACGATAAAGATGGTTTCAGGATCCGAAAGCTTCATTCCAAATTTATTGGCGTAGGCGATACCGACCAAGCCCGTCGCTAAGGCGCCGATAATGGTCACTGTCATCCAACTGATGCCGATGCGGCGTGCGGTTTTAATGTCGGCGACCGAGCGGATCGCCATAAAACGCACAATAATATGCGGCTGGCCGAAATATCCGAGTCCCCATGAGAGGCTGGAGATTAAGCCTAACAGAGTCACATTTTGCATCGCGTCGGTAAAATGCGGGATCGACTGATAAGCAAAGTTCATCATACGATCTGCGCTGGTAAATTCTTGATATGCCACGAAAGGCACTAACACCAAGGCGACAAACATAATACAGCCTTGCACAAAATCGGTAAGGCTAACGGCTAAAAATCCCCCCAGCAGAGTGTACGACACCACGACGGCTAAGGTAACGACTAGGCCAATATCGTAGTTCAACCCAAAGGCGGATTCGAACAACTTACCGCCCGCGACTAATCCCGCCGAGGTATAGAGGGTGAAAAAGATCACTATGATGGCGGCGGCAATAATGCGAATGCTGTTATCGGCCTGACCAAAGCGTTTAGCGAAGAACTCAGGAATCGTCAGCGCGTTATCGGCGACCTCGGTGTAGACCCGCAATTTAGGGGCGACCACCAGATAATTGATTAGAGCACCAATTAATAATCCGAGGGCAATATACAAGGTTTCAAACCCCACCAGAAACATAGCGCCGGGTAGGCCCATCAGCATCCAGCCACTCATATCCGAGGCGCCGGCCGAGAGAGCCGTGACTTGTGGGCTCACTTGGCGGCCACCCAAAATGTAGCCAGAGACATCATCGGTCGACTTACGGTAGGCGAACAAACCAATAGCGAGCATGGCAATAAAATAAATTGCCAATGAAACGTAAGAGAGGGAATTCATCGATTATTTTCCTCCTAACGCTTTGTTATTTTGAATGAAGCTCGGTTTCAAAATGACAAAGAGATAGGTACTTAGAATGGCAAACAGGCAGAAATATTGTAGTGTTCCATTAAGGCGTTCCCGGGTGGAACGGATGATCTGTGAGATGGGGTTTTCATCTGCAGCATGCTTAGCTGACATAATGCCTCCTTGATTTATTTAAGATGAATAATAGTTAGTGCTATAACTATAATAAGATCTTTATTAGCAAGATATCAAGTTGAAATGCCCAATTTGCATACTTTTGGTTGGCGTAAAACAAGGGAAATTGATTTGAATACTGATAAATTTACCTGTGCATTTAATGGTAAATTGGGGCGAAAGAGTGGGATGTTAAGAGCGGATAAATAAGCTTGATGTCTTAGCGTTGAACATAAAAAAAGCGGCGCTGAGAATATCAGAGCCGCTTCGATAAAATGCAACACTCACAGGCTATTGAGCCAGATTTAAAACTTGAGTCATGCGCTTAGCGCATAGTCCTGGCTTACTGTCACAGGCTATTTCTGAAATAAATCTGGAAAGGTACAGAGGAAAAGGCATGTGGGCCTTTTCCAGAAAAGCAGTTAATTTTAGCCACTTTTCCTAAATTCTGAGTCATCATACTACCATTTTCCAGAAGTACTCTCACCCCTCAAAATGTCACTTTAAAGTTCTATACAGAACTGCTTTTTTGCTTATTGTTAGAAATAAGTAACATTTTTTGAACTCTCTACCTGTGACTTAGTCAGCTTTTTATTATAAGACAATAGATTACCTCTATCATTACGTCGCCTAGTGCATATAATTGCATTTGTTGTCATCTACAGGGAAAAGCAATGAATGTATTAGGGCTGAGAGCCTCCCCTAAGGAGGTTACGTTTTGTGTCTACAACACTGAATACGATGAAATTGTTAACGTGGAAGAGATTAAAATACCAAACGCTTTAGAAACGCCTGAAAGGCTAAAATATGTGCGAGCAACAATATTGGATGTATTAAGAGAATTCAATATTGTTGCAGCTGGTCTTCGTTTAACAGAGTTCAATGCAAGATCACCTAACTTTGAAAGGATTCAGCTAGAAGGAGTGATACAAGAATCTTTTGCCTCAAGCACGCTTCAATCCTATTACCAAGGAGCTCTAGTTACGATTGCATCAAAGTTAGGTGATGACAAAACACGCTTATCTAACTTGATTAAAACGGCTAACGATTATGAGAGAGTGCCTGATTGGGATGAGTTCTCCGAGAAAGAAAGAGAAGCTATTCTTACGGCAATAGGAGCTGGGAATGTCGAATAATACGATGGCTCTAGTAGAGTTTGAGAAGATTGAAGAAATTGGGCAAGAAGGCAGAAACTCTCAGGTTTTTAGAATTAATGATGTGGCTCTTTCAGCCGAAATGGTACTGAAGCAGATCAGAAAGGGTAGTTTTGACAACCCGGAAGAATACTTTGAAGAAGCACGAGTTCTTTACGATATTCGACACCCCAATGTAGTTGAGGTTAACTATGCCTGCCAAGATCAAGATTTTGTATACATAACAATGCCCTACTATGAGAAGGGCTCGTTAAGTAAATTAATGAAGGAACGGTTTTTAACTGTTAGAGAAATCATTCGTTACTCTGTGCACTTCTTGAGCGGTCTACATCACATTCATTCATTGGGGTTGTTACATTTTGACCTAAAGCCTGACAACATCATGCTATCAGCACGTAACGAAGCAATGCTGTCAGATTTTGGCTTGGCTAAATACATGGATGATTATGGGTTTACGACTCCCAAAGCCCTCTACAGAAAGCATACAGCTCCAGAAGCTACGCAGCAGCCATTATTTTCAGTCGAGTTTGACATTTATCAAGCAGGCTTGACGATGTATAGGATGTGTATTGGCAGTGACGCATTTAATCAACAGTATGCGACTTACGCACATGCAGATGGCTTTGATAAAGCTCGATTCGAGGGTGACTTAAAAGCAGGTCGCTTCCCTGACCGAAACTCTTATCCAGTACATATTCCGGCAAAATTGAAAACTGTGATTAATAAATGCTTAGAAGTTGACCCTGAAGATAGATATTCAGCAGTTATCGAGATTATCAACGCAATATCGGATATGGATGATAAGTATTTTGATTGGCAGTACTCGATTGAAGGTGATATTCGAAAATGGTCTAAAAAAACAACAACTGGTAGTATAAACTACTTAGAGATAGACCAAAATGAAAAGTCGACGGCTTACAAGGTTAGTGCGCAAGGACGCAGAACCAACATAAGGGATTATACAAAGCCAAGAATTAGTATTAGAGACATAAATCGTTTCTTTAAATGCTAACAATCTCTTTTGCTCGTCGCTTCTTGCATAGGAGCTTTTTATGAGTAGGAAAGACAGTAAAGTAAGAGCTAGGTTTAAAAGTAGAGCATCGCTTGCTCGTTCTAAGAACCAATCTCTCTCTTACAAAGAGCGTTTAGCCATGTCTAGTAAAGACAAGGATGTTCGCAAGGTAGATTTTGGTAATGTAGATGAATCTGGGTACATTAAAATGCTCTGACCCATTTCGGAAACACTATCAGACATAAGTCTATAAAAAATATGACAAACCCACCTAAGAGAGAGTTTTTAAGGTGGGTTTGTTCTTCCGAAGAGCACTATCTTATCGACATCACCTTACTTCTATTAACTTGCGCTAATTTTTCTCGAAGCTCCGCACTATCAAACTCCAACTCATCAATACGGGCTAATGCTTGAAACAACTTATCGTTTGGGTGATGCTGTGCCGCCGCAAACAGGGCTATTTTTTCTCGTTCTGCTTCGTACTTGGCTTTGTCGTTATCCTTGATGCGCTTTTGCTCTTTGATCTTGGTGAACACTGCATTGTACTGTGCTTGGAATATTTCGCCTTTTCAACAAGTTTCATGTATAAATAAGGCGCATTTAATGCGCCTTATTTTATTAAATTTCAATATTTTATCTCATGGTACTGGCTTACTACTACACTCAGAGTCTGGAAAAATGCTGCAAAGCCTGTTGTTAGGCATTTTATGTTTTTCAGAAAATCTTGTGTTTTGCTACTTTCCCAAAATTTTGTCTTTTAAACCTATTACTTTTCCAGATTTTTTTATGCTCGGAATAGCATTGAATACTGTACTAACTAAGCAATACATCTGAGGTTATTCAATCATTTGTCACAAATACCATTATCTTGCTTGAAATATTGCGCTAGTGTTCCCATATAGCAGTAAATGGCATGCTGGTTTATTGAACAATTTAGATGTTGAGATGGTAGCGTTTGGAGCTCAAGTCGACGAAATGATGTGAGCACAAAATATCCAAGAGAGATAATCATGGAAAACGATTTGATGCTGGCATCGTGCCACATCCTACTTGCTGGTAGCGTATCAAACACTACTGAAAATGAGCTTATTGATCGAGCTCATACATTTGTTGAGGAGTTTGTTGGCGAAGTGATAAATGCTGGCGGCGGTTTTGTGATTTATGTGGCTGCTGAACCTGTCAATGCCGATAACAAACCACTTTTGTTTGATTGGACGGTGGCTAAAGCTATTGACAAGATGCTCCCTGGCGAGAGTTCTCTGGTTCGCTTAAAGATTGTAGCTTCACATGAGCGTCTCCAGTCCAAGGCTAATCCTGAGCAGCGTAGGCTTTTAAACGGGATGATTGCGCGTGGTGTTGCCGAGCTCGTACCTCTTGAAGACGAAGTGCTGACTGGTGGCAATGTTGGCGATGAGCAAATTGAGCACGCCACTGCAATGGTGGCCTTGGGTGGAGGGAAGGGAGTTTTGGACCGCGCTCAAAAAATGGTCAAAAGGTCATTGCCTGTACTTCCACTTGATATGCAACTGGGTGCAAATAGTGAAGACGGAGCTGGAGCACTAGGTGTTCTGAAACGTTTTCAATCCAATCCACTTACCTATATGCCGAATAGCGGTAATAAAGTCGTTAAAGTTTTACCTTCTCTGTCTTTGCAAGAGCCCGTGCTTTCGTTGCAAGAAATAAGTAAACGTATAGTCAAAGTCTTTTATGAGGAAGAAAAGGCTAGGTTCGAGGCGTTACCCCCTGATGTACTTGTGCTCACCGCTTTAGACGTGGAGTTGGCTGCTGCTAAGCAAGCATTCGGTATCGCGGAAGATGCCGAGCACGTTACAACAAAGAACGGTTTGCATGTATGGAAGGCTCCCGTCTCCAAACGTGGCGGTAAGACGGCTAGCTGTGTGGTGGCATGCTTTGCGGGTGCAGGTAATGTAGACGCGGCTTCTGTGACCACTATGCTCTTGGGAGAACTGGAACCAGCTAACGTGATGATGATGGGTATAGCGGCTGGTCTTCGAGATAAATGTGCACTTGGAGAGGTCATCCTCGCAGAGCGAGTCGTCGCCTATGAAGGTGCCGCTCTTATTGAGGGAGGTAAGTCTGAAGTTAGACCAGAAGTAACTAGGTTGAACATGCGAGTTCGTCAAGATGTCAGCGCCTATCTTTCTAACCGAGCGACTCTCGAATCTCGCCTCACGGATATTTACAAGACGCTGGGTATTGAGTTCCCAGACCACGTCGACGCAGGCCCTGTTGCTCAGGGGGTGATACCGAAGACTGCTACTGTTGCTAGTGGAGAAAAACTCCTTCGCGACCCGGACAAGTTTCTTGGTATGCGTGAGCTTCATGGCAAAATTGAGATTGCTGAAATGGAAGGCGCGGGTCTTTTTGCCGCATGTGGAAATTTCGGCAAGCCTGTACTAATGGTGCGTAGCATTAGTGATTTCGGTGATGCGAAGAAAGACAACAGGTTCCACCTTTTGGCTGCGAAAGCTGCCGCCGCAGTAACTGTTGACTATATAGCTAACGGTATGACGTTGCAAAACTAAACGCCATGCCATTCATGAAACTAATTTACAAAAAGATTAGAGAACAATGCCACTGACAAACACTAACCTCATTTATTACGACAGCAATGTGCTAAGGCTATCGGCAGAAAAGCGAACTGAGTATCACGCACAGGTCGACCGACTCATTGAGGAACTACGTAAACACGTTACCCAAAAGTCCGATCTCAAGATTACTAAAGTGGTCAAAGCAGGCTCATTCGCTAAATACACAATTTTGCAAAAGACAACAGACGATCCCATCGACGTGGATGTTGTCTTCTACATCAGCGGTCAAGATGTAACTAAGTCCACATTGGCTGGACTGACAGAGCTTATTCACTCATTATTGATAGCTATTTATCCCACTAAGTCCGTTGAAGATTTTGAAATCCAACGCCGAGCAGCTACGGTAACATTTGTTAAAAGTGGATTAAGCGTGGATGTTGTGCCAGTTATTCAGGACAACTCCAATCCCGATCACGGTTGGCAATACGACCTGACTACGGGAGAGCGCAATCTTACCTGCGCCCCATGTCAGATAAAATTTGTCAAAGACCGTAAAGATACTGACAAACACTATCGGACTCTCGTACGGATGGCTAAGCGTTGGAAGAATTTTGCTAAGCCCCCAGGCCTAAAATCATTCCATATTGAGCTCATCCTTGCTTATCTGGTTGACAAGAAAGGCAAGACTGAGAATATCGAACAGCGCTTTCGGGATTTCTTACTTTTCATCGCGAATACAGAGTTAAAGGAACGCATCGATTTTCCAGAGAATGCGTTCAAATCCCAAAAGAGCTTTACAGACCCTGTGGTTATAATCGACCCGGCCAACCACGAGAACAATGTCGCCTCGCGTATTACGGAAGAGGAACGAAAGGAAATTGTGCAAATGGCGGATGCTGCATGGGAAACCGCAAATTACGCCTCACTTCAGGAAAATGAAGAAGCCTGGAAGGAAATTTTCGGCCCACGATTCAAAATTAAGGACTAAACATGAGCTCTTCATATTCAAGTACCTACTCATCTTCTTATACCGAGGCGGACGTAGAACAAGTTGTGTTGAACGTAAAGGCCGACCTGATCATGATTGCCGACAGTTCTAAGGCAATGAATAGGGATGAAGCAGAGAAGTATGCACATGATATTGAATTAGCAGCTAAGAACGGCTACCTCAATAAAGTCGATGTGACACTTTTAAACGCGTTTGGTAGCGAAGTCAAAGCCACCACCTACTCTTTCACAGATGGAGATGATGCCACTGGCACCTCCCGGCCGGGAGGTGTCCGTTGGCCCGAGACTCCATCCGGCCAAATTCGTGTTGTTCTCCATCCTAAAGCAGCTTGGGATAATGAGCCCGAAAAGGCTTCCAAGTTGCCTTGGAAGCTGAATTGGGGGCCAACTAACGTGGACATAAGTCATAGCGGGCTTACACCTTCTGGAAACCGCGGCTATAGCAGCAACGGTTTCGGTGCTAATAGGAATGATTTTTCATGACAAGATCGACAGCTTTTGAAGCACAGTTAGTGCTGCCAGACACCAATCTCACTCATCAAGCTGAGCGTCTCTTGGGGTTCGAGCCTAGATATTTACGAATCAAGAAGCAGTTGCAGCTCATGATTCAATCGGATGAGCTTGAGAAGTGGAGCAAGATTCACCATGGTAAAAGGCTCGATGTAGTGGGGTTACTCAGCGAGCAGTACCCTTTAGCAATCTTTCATGGTGATGTTGGTACGGGAAAAACTGCCAATGCTGAAGCCATCGCTAATCGTCTTGCTCGCGATGCAAAAATTGAAGATGCAATTCTTTTCAAACTGAGCAATAAAGTTCGTGGTACAGGTAAGGTTGGTGAGATGGGGTCGCTTATTGCAGATGCCTTTACCGAAATCCAACGGTCCATTGGTACAGGAAAAGGTCGCGCATTCCTAATCATCGATGAAGGCGATTCGTTGGGAGCATCTCGTAGTCAGGAGCATAGCCATCACGAGGATAAGGTGGGGGTTAATACCTTGATTCAGGCCATTGATAACCTGCGCAAACATGGCGGTCGCATTTTCACTATTTTGTGTACTAATCGCTTGGGAGTTCTTGACGCAGCGGTGGTCAGGCGTGCTTCGATTGTAGAAGAGTTTCAACGCCCTAACGACCTAGAGCGTAAACAATTGTTTGAGAAAGATCTCGCTGATTTGGCCTTCAACCCTGCCGATATTGCTAAGCTTGTTGAGGCGACAGCGGCGAAAGGAACAAACCCTACATGGACGTACTCCGATATTCGTACACGCCTCTATCCCGCAGCAGTTTCTATGGCTTTTCCTGATTCACCTTTGACTGCGCAGCATTTTCACCAAGCAGCAAATAACTTGAAGCCATCACCAATCATGCATGGGTAAATAGTGACTCATACGGGAGTTGAATAATGAGTAAAAAAGATGAAATATTTATCTCGGTTGATGTCGAAACTGCCGGCCCCGTCGTAAGTGAACACAGCATGCTCTCGATAGGAGCTTGCTTGGTGTATCAACCAGAGGTCTCTTTTTCTACGATGTTAAAACCTATTAGTGGGAAATCAATCGAAGAAGCACTAACGGTTACAGGTTTGACATTAGAGAAGGCTGAAAGAGACGGACTTACTCCAACTGAGGCCATGAGGCAGTTTGCTGATTGGATCGTTCATAACATACCCGAAAATAGCACCCCTGTGTTTGTGGGCTTGAATGCCCCGTTTGATTGGGGGTTTGTCAATTACTACTTCTTGAAATACTTTGGGAGCAATCCATTCGGATTTTCAGCATTAGACATCAAAGCTCTCTTCATGGGGGCCACAGGATGTACATGGCATGATACCAAATCCAGTTCTATTGATAAGGTTGTAAATCCACATCAAAAAGGGAACCACGATGCTCTTGACGATGCGAGATATCAAGCGGAACTATTCCGGTTAATTTACAGATTGTGCCAGAATTCGCAGAAGAACTAAGTTTATATAGTTATTCTGATGAGGTGAGTTTACTAAGAAATTCTGCCGATCAGATGATGCTACACAGGCAATGAAGAGTGCTTCTTAAATGTTCTCTAAAGCGTTGAAATTAAAAATGCTGATAATTTTTTCAGGCTAATCTTGCTAGTAAAAATGCTCTTTCTAAGACAATATAAATACAAATAAAGGAAGACGAAA
Source organism: Shewanella sp. DNRA4 (assembly GCF_012843185.1). Taxonomy (NCBI): domain Bacteria; kingdom Pseudomonadati; phylum Pseudomonadota; class Gammaproteobacteria; order Alteromonadales; family Shewanellaceae; genus Shewanella; species Shewanella sp. DNRA4. Next base: position 209,512 of record NZ_JABAIP010000004.1, on the reverse strand, counting down.
TGTCTGAAGATGAAAAATCTCTAGCAGAGAAATATGCAATAGAACAGGTAAACCATTACAAGAAAAAAGCAAATCATAACAAGTTTGAAAGTATTTGGTGTTTCAAAAGTGCTATGGTGTGCTCGCTCTTATGCCCCCTATTTGTAAGCCTCGGAGAAGGTATCTGGCTATCAAAAGTTATTCCATCCTTATTGTCTGCGTTTGCAGCTTTTTCCACAGCATGGCTTCAATTAAGAAAACCACACGCACTTTGGGCTGTATATCGAACTGCACAACGCAAAATTGAGACTTCCTTAGCTCATTATCAATTTAGGGTGGGAAAATATTCTGGCATGTCGGATTCAATAAAGGAAGCAGATAAACTGCTTATTTCTGAAGTTACCAACTTTGCATCTGAAGCTCACAATACTTGGGCAAAGAATGTACCAGATGCATCAAGTCTCAATAAAACGGTTCTTACTGGTAAAGAGTAAGCTATTTTTAGCTCGGCAATTCTATTCACAACTTGAAACCGTGGCTTGAACCGTCTGGTAAGTCAACATGAAGGTGGATCTTTCCTCCGCCTGATTCAACAATTTGTTTCAACTGCTGTAGGCTATCGATAGTACAGCTATCAATTTGGTAACTTGCATCAGCACCGATACGCTTGAGTAGCTCCATCAGACGAAGCTGGATCAACTGCTTCGACGCTATCTCTTCGGCTGTGTAAACGACCTCTTGAGGCTGCTCTGCAATGATGTCTTCAAGTTTTCTACCCATCTTCTCTGCCTTTGAGGTTAAGCAGGAAAACTTTCACATGTGAAAGTTTTCCTGGCTCTGTTTTTTTGGCTAGTTTAGCCAGCAAAGGGCAGTAAAACTAGCTCAGGTATACAATCACTTGATTCTCACAATCTGGCTTTGTTTGAGCTCAACTATCTGAAGTTCAAGATCTTCAATACGTGAAAGAGCGCTCCTTAGAGCATGACTTAGTTGATGATGTTCTGCGGCCATTGAAGTTAATCTTTGGGTCAATACAGCAACTTTTTCACGATACTGAATTTTTATCTTTCTTTCTTGGTTGCGCTTTTCTCTCAAAATCTCAATGTCGGATTGAACGGAAGTATCAGGCGTAAGGCACTTTAGTTTTTGTACTTCTGATTGAACTCTGAGCTTAAAATCTGGATAGTAATAGCAACTGCCATTTCCCAATCCGGCTTCTTCCTCTACAGCTCGAACCGATAATTTGCGGTGATCGGGTATTCGTTTGGTTTTTCGTTCGATGATTCGTTGCAAAGCTGCTTCAAGCTTGAGAAGTGTATTTTCTGACTTTTTCATAAATCGATAACCTGTAACGGGTGCTGATATTTTTCAAATTTCAGCCCAAAATCATTCAATACTTTCTCGGCAGCTCGAATTTGTGTAATACAGTGAGCATACTCTGAATGGCTGACATCGGATTGCTGCTTCAGATAGCTACTCAACGCTTGATGTTTCTTTTGCCACCATGACGCCTTTTTATCATCCACGACGCTACCGCCGCCACGGCAATCGACGCAGAATGCGGCATTTATTACTCCATCCATGTCACATTCATAGCCATTTTTACAATAGCTATGTAGGGTGCCATGTAAAGTTAATCGTTTTTCTTTAACCAATCGATACAAGCTATCCCAGTTGCTATAGATCACAGGTTTGTCGTCACGCATGGCGACAATAGCCTTACCAAAGCTTCCCGTTAGCTTTTCATCACCATTGAACCATTTATTAAAGTGCGCCGTTGTTTGTTCAAGTTTTACTTCGTTGAGCAAGTTAATTAGCTCACTGTCTACCTTTATATCCTGTAGGCGGGATTCGATTGCGCCATTGCCATACCATTCGCTCATGCGAACATGGATATGTTTGAATTGCTGCTTAATGGATATAGGGTGACCCAGTCCATTGCGGACGGCAAAACAGGCAAAAGTGCGTCGAAATTGATGGGTGAGAAAAGGCCAAGGCTTTCCTAACTTAACTTTGTCTTCTATGGCCCCGCCATTCTTGGGATTGAGCTGGCGACATTCAGTCAATGCTTTTTCATCAACGATTGCACCAATACTTTTCGCGAAGTTTTTCAGCCGATCATTCCATTTGGCACGAGATATGAGAATTGGCAAGTTTTTCCTTTGCGCTTGGCTAAGCCACAAGTTACTGGATGTTTCCATTAGCTTATCTACTTGTCCAGGATCGTTACTATGCGCTGCAAGTTTTACCAATTGTTCACGGGCACATGCGCTCAATGAAATTGCGAGCGATATGGCTTTTTCTACTATAGGGCTGGTGAGCCATTCTTCTTTTTTTCTACCAGCTGCAAGCTTATGTGTTGCCGCTGATACAGAGTGAAATAGTTGTCCATTGATAGTGTAAGTGCGAAAACTATCCTCATGGAGTTCAAACAGTTCGCTGACCCTCATTCCGCTGAATGCGCCGCAACATATAAAACAAGCGGCTTGAAGATTCGCTCTCCATTTAAATAACCAATTTCCGTCAACATTATGGTTGGGTAGTAAGCCTGTTCCCCTAAGATGTTGCGTGATGATCTCAGATTGAGAACGAGGAGTTGCTTTGTTGATTTCCTCAACGTATTTTTTGCTATTAAGCCTGCCTTCCACATCATAAAGCCACTTCCATCTACCGATGGCTAGCTTATAGTCTACGGCTGCACGGCCAATATCATAGTTTGATTGTAAATCGCGTTCGAGTTGGGCAAGTTTTTTTCTATGTGGCCATGCTTTTTCTACGTCACTGACTGCTTGGCCGTAAAGTAGGTTCACTAAATTTTGCGGTATGGCGAGTGCTTGTCTATGCTCCAATTTTTCTTGATCTGCCAACTTTCTCGCTAACTGTTTATAGTTGGTATTTGGTAGCAATAACTCAAAAGGAAGCCATGGATTCAGCCTTTCCACAGATTGAAGAGCGGTGAAAGCAAGTTCAAGCGTGCGTTTACTTAATGACTCATTTTGCAAATCCATTTCAAATTTTTGCCAGACATCGTGGTTGTTTAATTCGCTAAAACTATTGGCCCCGTTATTTTTCAAGCTGACTAACGATCTTTTTAATCCGATGTTAAATCTAGATGTTAAAGTGGAAAGTTTGCATTTTTGTCCAAAACAATGCCCTTGCTCGTATAGCCAGCCATAGGCTATAAGTTTTGCTTCAAGAAGCAAGTTAGGTGAGTCGGCTAAATAAGAGAAATCAAATTCTCTTTGGTTTTTATCACTGCCTTTATCCGAGGCATATGGGCTACAATCCCAGCGATTTTGGCCGAAGTGCGCTCTTAATATTTGATGTTGATCTATGCATACAGGTACTTCGTTCAATTTGTCCCAGTTATGCTCTCTGACTAATCGTTCCACATCTTGGGTGTAAAGATTGAGTGAACTAGGCGTTTCAATTGGCAAATGTAATAGTGGTTTCATTTTGTCCTCAGCTAATATTGACACTATCTATATCCATCCACAGGGGATGACGACCTTCATCTGCTAATTTTCTTCTGGCTTGCTGAACAACTTTGGGACTTAATTGTTTTAAGCGGAGGTCAATCTTTGCTAAGGCTTCGCCAAAATTTTTCTGATAATGAGCATTATCTATATGCAGGCATGCCGATTCTTCAATGCATTCGCGAAAACTAAGAGCACACCATAAATCAGTTACCGATTCGACAAGCACTTGATGTCCGCAGCTCCAACATTTGATTAAATCGGCACATGCTAGATTTTCACTTTCAGTTATGAGCCCATGTGCTCGTGCTCTTGATGTAAACTTCTCAGCCATTGCTCCCATCGGCTCTTTGCAATAACTGCCGTGCGCGCTACGAGTGGGAGGAGATGCTCGTCGGATGTATGCTTCATAGGCAAGTACTTCCACTTTTTGTGCTTCTCTAACCTTTTGTTTCGCTGACTCCACACTTTGTCTGTCACGCACGATCTGTTCTAAAGTTTGGCTTGTATCTCGGTTCATCAGATCGTTTTCATACTTGTTTCCACTTGAGTATGCATGAGCAACCGTCTGAGGAGTGTTATCCAGAAGAATTGCAGCTTCCAGTGTACCTTTTAGTGCCAAAGTTAAATGACTGCCTGTGGCGCGGAAGCGTCTTGGTACAGGCCATAGTATTTCTCCTTGTTCATCGGTCATCGGAAAGTACCTAGCTAACCATTTAGCTTTGAAGTCATTAAGTAGACATCCGCTCATCATCTGAACTTTTCTTTTTCTGTAGCTGTAAGCTGGTAACAGCAAACCATCAGGTTTAGGATCGACCAGTTTTGAGGCGGTCATTAACTGGTCAAAAAATTGGGTTGCATACTTAGGAATTTCTAGCTTGTTATGATCCCCTAGCTCTACAGTAATAGTTTTAAATGCCCTTCGTTTAAATGCAGGCATTTGATACCAATTACTTGATATGGCATTGGTTTTAGTTTGTGGACGTCTTAAGCTGTACAAAATGGTGCTATTGCTCCATGTGTAATAACTTAAGAGGAATGTGGCAGCATAAAAAATTTTTGATGCGCCACCGGCTACTGGGTAATCTTTTCCCTTCCAGGAGAATACCATTGTCTGAGCGTTGGAACTTGCTTGAATATGAAGCTCAGGATCGATAATAAATTGCTGATACAACTGCTTAAAAATACTTCTTAGCAAAGGAAGTAACTGCTTCAAATCTGCATCACTATATCCGCGAGTCGGCTCTGTTTGGGAGCATCTAGAACGTCGTGGTTTTAAAGGCTCGATATTTTTAACTGATAGATGTTGCCACTGATATAAGGAAGATAAGTCAGAGCGCAGTCTGCTTTCAGTACTATCCTTTATTTCTCCTCGTCGCTGACGGATGGAGTTATATTCTAACTCTTTGACATATGCCATTTCCGATAGCGGCGAAAGTGGTGGCGTTTGTGAATCACAAAATGCAAAGTGCCTTCTCGCGGCTAGAAATATGTTGCCTTTAGTCGCTGGTGATGCATCTTCTTTGCCTGTAATGGCGATGAACATTCTCTGTGCTATATCATCACGGTCTAATAGCTGAACATTTCCCTGCTTTATTTCAGGTGTTTTAGGAACCCCACGATACCTGAATCGATTAAAGTCTAAGAGTGTATGTGCGTTTGCTCCGTTTCGTATGGGAATACAAAGATGTTCAACCCAGGGTGCTATTAATTTCAATGTCTTGCTCATTAGCGTCCTCTAATGCTTGATGCATAATGTTGTCTAGTACAGATATCTTCTCTTTTAATGCTTCTTTTCTTTTGAGGTACTGCAAGTACTTCCATGTTGTGGATTCATTCTTATGTCCCATCCACCCCATCAGTAAGCTCAGTGCATTCGCAGGCTCAATACCTGCTTCAAGTAGGCTATGTAGTCGGTAGGTTGCATAACTACATCTAAGATCATGAAACTTATGATTAAATTGTATCCCTGACTTAATTATTGAGCGGCGAACTTCTCCAAAGCGAGAGCCTATTGTGTTTGGGTCGTATGGATTACCTTGTTGGCTAATAAATAAGGGTTCGTATCGCTGGGCTGTGGTCAGGGCGTCGAGTTTTTCCTTTGAGACATGAACAGAGTGGGATTTTTTTATGTCATTGATGCCTTTGTGTAACTCAATTCTGCTAAGAAGTTTGTCAAGTCGGCACATTCGTCGCTCACTAATGGCATAAGTTTTCAAATCTGATAAAAGGCGGCTTGTTATCTCAATAGTTCGAGTTTTATTGTATTTTGTAGGTACACCATTACTTGGTCCTATTGTTAGCTCGAAATGAGTTATAGAACCTGAGCGTTGAACCGATTGTTCTAGTGCGGCCAAAGTCAATCCTGACGCTTCTTGAATACGTAAGCCGGATTGAGCTGCGAGCAAACAGATCAGCCTAAATTCGCAAGGCACATTACGTAAATGTAGAGCTAAATGAGTGAGTGAAATTTGAGTTAAGGGCTTTAGCCCCCGAATATTCTTACTGGTTGCATCCCTCGGCGTTCTGATGCGCAAGTCTGTAGTTTGAACCAGAAATTTAGGCATCATATGAGCCAGCATGTCGCTTCTCTGTATTCTTACAAATTCGATTTCGAAGGGTTTGTGTTTCTCGTTGATGTGGTAATAACGTTCATGTGCTGCCCATAAATAAAACTGGACGACATGTGTCATATACGTGTTGGCAGTTGAGTATGCGAGCTCACCAGCTTTAACACTCTTGAGAAGTTTGTCATTTCTATATCGATATGTAGGCTTTAAACCTTTTGCTAATGGGAAGACATCCCAGATTAAATTTTCTGATTCTAGAAAGTTCCAATAATGCAAAAGCGCTCTTGCGTAGGAACTTAGATTTTCAAGTCGTTTGTTCGCTTTAAGATGAATGAACCAGTGGTTTACTGGTGCGACATATCCCCAGTTTTGGTCATAAATAGTAGGCAATGACCCTAGGTTTCGGCCATTCAGAAACTCTATAGGGTCCGTTTCAGTGATGATTTCACCACCTATATGTACGTCGTCTGATTTGATTAAGTAAGCCACAGGGTGAACTTTGCAATAGCCGCTGGTTCATCCAGTATCTACTACTGCTATCGAGATCCTAAGGCCTGTAATGTACCAATTTGGGCAGCTTGAGCGCTTGCAAATGAGGTTTATCGTTTACAGTGGGCTCTTTGGGGTGAGATCTAATGATGATTATTTAATAATCATTATTAGATCTCAGTGATATTCGAGTGCACGTTTGCAGTTTATGTAAAAATACAGGTTGTTGACGTTGTCATTCTTTAGCAAAATGATTTCAATTCTTGACATTTCATTGTTTGGAATTTGCTCCCAAATATTTTTATGGATCGTTACTAATGATGCTTTATTTGAATCATTGAAGCGATATTTAATTGTATGTGAAGCATTTTCATAACTGTAGCTAATGTCACTTCTTTTAATGCCACTATGATTATCTATAATTGTTAATTCATTATTTTCCTTAAATACATCAAAAACAATAGGCCGTATTTCTTTTGTGTCAGTGATGAAACTATGTGCGGAAGAAAGATACATAGAGTTCAATCTTTCATTCAATAGTACTATCTCTTCTGGCATTAGTGGTTTTGAATATATATTTATATACTTTCTAATTGGCCTCTCTCCAAAAATTGCTGATTTAGTTATATCAATATATCCTCGAGAATCATGATATCCTTGTGAATAAAATGACTCTTCGATATGAAATTTATTTTCATGGGTTAATCCAAGGCTGGAGAGTATAAACAACCCATAATTACGATAAAGCGTTCCAATGCCATTTTTATATGAGGAGCCTATATCTGAGTGGGAACCAGGTAGTTCGATTTGAAAAAGTCTACTTGATGACTTTACTTCACTTTTTGAACATGTGTGAAATTTAGTTTCATCATATATAATGGGTAGTGTAATGAAGTTGGGATCATAATCTTTTACACCATAAAATAAGTCTCGTCTTTCATTTTTTGCTATTATATGTATAAAGTAGTCAGTAGATTCTGAGATAGATAATTGAAGTTTATCTGATACATTTGTCGGAACTGTATCGAACATTATTGCGGTAGTTCTAACTAAAGGCTCTGTAGACGTTATAGATGCTAATAGGCTTGTTTGGAAATTTTCATCTAATAAATTCATAAAGTGTCTTCCAATTGCTGCACCTCTACTAAAGCCTAAGACAATAACTCTAACTTCAAGATTCGGGATGCCTCCCCATTCATTTGATATCTTCTCTTTTATATCTGTAATTGCTGTCTCAGCCTTACTTACGCATGTAGTACACAGCGCAGAATCTATAATGTCTTTGTATCCAGGCCCGATATAATACTGTCCCAGATAGTCTTTTTTTTTGAGGAAGTTGTACAAGTAGGCTACAATAGTTTCGCGTTCTGAATTTTTATCAAAATCGTACTGATTATTTTGCGTTCCATCGAAAGCTACTACATAGAATTTTATGTTTCTCTCACCGGTTGAATAGGTAATATTAGGGATTGATGATACTAGCTTAGATAATTTAATAAACTCTCTTTCTTCATAAGGCAAAGGCAATGGTGTTTCGCCTGAAATGAAGTTTGAGCACGATGTAAAAAAAATTATAAATATGAGCGCGTATAAAATCGGAGGAATTTTTTTATAAGTATTATGCATCATAAGTCCTGAATTTCATTATCATATCACTGATTCTTAAGTATGAATTTAATCTGCAGATAAATAATTTCACATCAAATGATGCTAGTCCATGTTTTAATTGGTGTATAAAGTAAAATGTTAATTGGTGTGGTTGAATTATAAAGAAAAAATAAATAAAATCTGGCACATATCGTATGTATAGAAAATATCTACCTTATCATTCATACAATATGCAGTCAGAAGAATTTTAAGTGAACTTCCATCTTTAGGCAATCATGTTGATGTGAGATATCGAAATAAACACCATGAGATACAAGGCCAGAAATAATTCTGGCCTTGCTAGGTTTTTCTACAGAAAAAACGTGTGTAGGTGGGTTTTCTACATTAACCCCTCATAGTAACAAATTCCTCAGCACCAGTGGGGTGGATGGCGACAACGGCATCGAAATCGGCTTTGGTGGCGCCCATTTTCATGGCGACACCAAACCCTTGGAGAATTTCGTCCATACCAAAACCAATGCCATGAATACCCACGACTTTCTCTTCTTTACCGGCGCAGACCAGTTTCATCTTACAGGCTTGGCGATAGCTAGTGACGGCGGTATACATGGAGGTGAAGGTGGAGGTGTAAACCTTCACATTATCCTCACCATATTGCGCGCGGGCTTCTGGCTCGGTTAAGCCCATAGTGCCAATCGGAGGATGGCTAAAGACCACGGTTGGGATTTGGCTGTAATCCATTTTGGCATCGCTCATGCCGTTGAATAGGCGCTCAGAGAGTAAGCGACCTGCCTTAACCGCAACGGGAGTCAGTTCCACGCCGCCCGCCATAATATCGCCCACGCAATAAATGCCTTTGTGGGTGGTATTTTGCTGTGCGTCGGTAATCACATAACCTTTGCTATCCAGTTGCACCTCGGTGTTTTCTAAACCGATATTGCCCGTCGCGGGTGAACGGCCAATGGCCCAAATCAGGCAATCGACGGTCACGCTTTCGCCATTCTCCAGATTCAGAGTCAGGCTGTCGTCGGCATTTTTGACTACAGATTGTGGGATGCTGTTAGTGTGCAGGGTTGGGCCTTCGGTCTTCATGGCATCGACGAGGGCATCGATTAGCATAGGATCGAAGTTACGCAGCGGCGCATGTTTACGCACAAACAGGTGAGTCTCACTGCCAAGTGCATGTAAAACGCCCGCGACTTCAACGGCGATATAGCCAGCGCCAACTACAGCTACACGTTTAGGTTGTTCGCGCAGGGCGAAGAAACCATCTGAATCAATACCGTATTCCGCACCCGGAATGTTAGGGATAGTTGGCGAGCCGCCAGTGGCGATCAGGATATGGTCAGCCGTGTAGTGTTCGCCATTTACTTCAATCGTGTTGCCATTAACGAAACGGCCATAGCCATTGAGCAGGGTGACTTTGTTATTGGTAAAGCCGCGACCGTAGGCCTCGTGGATGCGACCAATATAGGCTTCGCGGCTGTTTACTAAGGTGTTCCAGTCGAATTTGTTGACTGAAACATCAAATCCATAATCTTTGGCGTAGAGGTTCATGGCTTCGGCGATATGCGCACCATACCACATGACTTTTTTGGGTACGCAGCCGACGTTTACGCAGGTGCCGCCAACATGTTTTGCTTCGATGAGTAGAACTTTAGCGCCACGCATGGCAGCTCGGTTAGCTGAGGCGATACCGCCGCTGCCTGCGCCTAGGCAGATATAGTCAAAATGTTGAGCCATGAGTTTCTCCGTCTAACTCTAAGAATGAGGTGCTTATTAGCAGAAGGTCATTGTAGGTTGGAATGGGTTTGCAGACCAGCCCATTAGGTTGCTTTGGTATAGACCTTGTTTTGCCGCAAAAAATCTCAGCAAAGCACCTACTTTATCTTTGGGCGGTTAGCTCAAGCTTAACGGCGATATTGGCAGCGATAGTGATCGTCTTGGTTTGGCCCTTCTGCGCCGCATTTGAGGCATTGCCACTCCTGCTGACGGGCACTGAGCTCATCGCTATGGTAGTCGGCGGCTTGCTCTCGCTTATTGCCGATCTGGGTTTCGAGCTGTGACATGCGCGCATCAAGCCAACGGCAACTAGGATCGTTAGCGACTTTATCTCTGCTGGCGAGTTGTTGCTTGCGACTCAATTTTTTATTTTTAGTCTTAGTGGATTGCGTCTTGTTGGTCTTTGTTTTTGGGGACGTATTGTCAACATTGACGGTGGGAGGCGAATAATCCAAAGCGCTTTGCTCTGCGGGAATGGGCAGCGGTTTACCTTGACTGTCGAGCAGAGTCCCCAGTGGTAGTGAGTCAGTCGTGCTACTTTTTGACAGAGATTCTAATACTAATTCAGGCTCGCTCTCGGGTGCCGCTAAGGATGGCAGAGTACAAAATGCTAGTGTAATAAATGTGTTCGTGAGTATTTTAAACTGATGAGCCAACATTCCCTGTGCCTCGCTAAATCAAGGTCGTTCCATCGACATCTTGAGTGTAGTTTGGGCGGGAATGGTTTGCCAAGCCGAAGGGAGTTAGGCCGAGTAACGCTTAGAAGCTGATATTGAAGTGGATGCCCGCATAGGTTTGATCCTGTGAGCTAAAGTCGCCATTCGTGGCGGCTTCTTGCTCTATATCTGCCAGCGCAATACTGTGGCTAATATGGCCACTAATATTCATATTCTCGGTAAGGTTATAGCTTGCTTCTAGCCCAAACTGGAGATGATTTCTACCATTGTGCTCTTCTGTTCGATATTTAAAATCAACGCCTTGTGTTACGTAGGGGGAGAGTGTGAATTGCTCTGTTACTTGCCAATAGCTGTGTAGGCTCAGTTCCACAAAATAGCCCGCCGCCTCGGTGGAGTAGACATAACTCACGGAAGGCACTAGCCAAGGCTTGGTGGTGTAAGCCAATTCAGCAAACAGTTCGTTATCCTGACAGCGGCTACTGCTATAGCCTTCAATACGTTGATAGCCAAGATTCGCTTCTAAATGTTCACTTAAATCCAAAGCGTATTCTAGGCCAATATTCCACTCAGTATAGGCTTGGCTATCACCACGGCCAACGAGGGCATAGGTGGTGAGATTGCCGTATTGAATACTGGTATTCATCCAATAAATACCGCCTTTAGCCAAGTTATTGCGCCCCTGCGAAACATACTTGCTATCCCAGCCTAAATCGATGTTAGCAGTTAAAGGCACGTTAGCCGCAGATAATTTGCTGTTTAATATCCCTTCGGTTTGCGCCAAGCTCTCGTTGGCCAAACATGGATGGCTAAAGCAAACTAAGCTAATGGCGCCTACGGCGCTAATGATGGATTTAACTGATGCAGCCATAAATAAGCCAATCTAATTGAAAATATAGAATATGCACAGATGTTAGCCTATATACATATAAGCGTTAATGAGAATGGATTTGATTTGCGATCAAACTATCAAGATTCAAAGGGTAAATTTAGTGTAAATCCTAATTGAGAGCTGGTTCACTTTTTTATTGATGAAATGGCGTTAGGCCTACAAACGAAGATAGCAATCGGTTTTCTCGCCTTGATAAATTGAACATAAGCCCTTATTTATTAGCTACACAGATTGTAGAGGAATCATTATGAGCAACCCTTTGCTTAACGGCGCTGCATTACCGCTTTTTTCACAGATTAAACCTGAACATATTCAAGTTGCCGTTGAGCAAGCCATTGCTCAGTGTCGTGCCAAGATTGATGAAGTGCTGCAAAACCCTGGGCCTTTTACGTGGGATAACTTAGTCGCCCCGCTGGAGCAAGTGGATGATGAGTTAAGCCAGATTTGGTCACCCGTTTCCCATATGAACTCAGTGGTGAGCACAGATGAATGGCGCGCGGCCCATGATGCTTGTTTGCCACTGTTATCCGAATACGGCACTTACGTTGGCCAACACCAAGGGTTATACGAGGCCTACAAATCACTGCGTGCATCGGCAGAGTTTGCTCAATTAAGCCAAGCACAACAGATGGTGATTGAGCACAGCTTACGGGACTTCGAGCTTTCGGGTATCGGCTTAGACGATGCGCAAAAACTGCGTTATGGTGAAATCGTTAAGCGTCTTTCTGAACTTACCAGCGGCTTTTCCAATCAACTGCTCGATGCAACCCAAGCCTGGACTAAGTTAATTACCGATGAGGCAGAACTCGCTGGCTTGCCCGATTCAGCTAAAGCGGCCGCAAAAGCGATGGCCGAGGCCCGCGAATTAGAGGGCTGGCTATTTACCTTAGATTTTCCTTCCTATTTACCTGTGATGACCTACAGCGAAAACCGCAACTTGCGTGAAGAGTGTTATCGCGCCTTCGTGACTCGGGCCTCGGATCAAGGTCCAAATGCGGGCGAATTCGATAATGGTCCCTTGATGGATGAAATCCTCGCACTGCGCCACGAGTTGGCACAGTTATTAGGCTTTGATAGTTTTGCCGAAAAATCCCTCGCCACCAAAATGGCTGAAACGCCAGCGCAGGTGATGGCATTCTTAAATGAATTGGCGCTGCGTTCAAAGGATCAAGCCAAGGCCGAATTAGCCGAGTTAAAAGCCTTTGCACTGGAGCATTATGGTGTGAGCGAGATGGCTTCTTGGGACTTAAGTTTCTACGCTGAGAAGTTACAGCAACATAAGTATGAGATTTCCCAAGAGTTGCTGCGCCCTTACTTCCCTGAAGATAAAGTGCTATCTGGCTTATTTTACACTGTCTCACGCTTATTTGGCTTAAAGATTGTTGAGCAAACCGAGTTTGACCGTTGGCATAAAGACGTGCGTTTCTTTGATATTTTTGACGAAACGGGCGAGCACAGAGGCAGTTTCTATTTAGACTTATACGCCCGCACTGGTAAACGCGGCGGCGCTTGGATGGATGACTGCCGCGTGCGCCGTCAAACCGCCAATGGCTTACAGAAACCGGTTGCCTACCTCACTTGTAACTTTAATGGCCCTGTGGATGGTAAGCCTGCGCTTTTCACCCACGATGAAGTGACGACTTTATTCCATGAGTTTGGCCATGGCATTCACCATATGCTGACCAAAATCGATGTTGCTGGCGTGTCTGGTATCAACGGTGTGCCATGGGACGCGGTCGAATTACCTAGCCAATTTATGGAAAACTGGTGCTGGCAAGAAGAAGCCTTAGCGGAGATCTCCGGTCACTACGAAACCGGTGAACCTTTACCAAAAGCGATGCTAGACAAGATGTTAGCGGCGAAAAACTTCCAATCCGGCATGATGATGTTGCGCCAGCTCGAGTTTTCACTGTTCGATTTTAGACTGCACCACGAATACGACCCTGCAAAAGGCGCGCGTATTCAGCAGACCTTGGACGAAGTGCGTCGTCAGGTGGCCGTGTTAATTCCGCCAGCATTTAACCGTTTCCAACATGGTTTTGCGCATATTTTTGCCGGCGGCTATGCTGCGGGTTATTACAGCTACAAGTGGGCCGAAGTGCTGTCGGCGGATGCGTTTTCTCGCTTCGAAGAGGAGGGTATCTTCAATCCTGATACGGGCCGTAGCTTCCTGCACAACATCCTCGAAATGGGCGGTTCTGCTGAGCCTATGGACTTGTTCAAACAGTTTATGGGACGCGAGCCGAGTATTGATGCGCTGCTGCGCCACTCTGGGATTGCCGCTTAAGCCATACTAAATAGCTGTGCTTGAGCATAAAAAGGCGCCGAATGGCGCCTTTTTTGTGAGCTAGATCTCGCTTGCCCTCTGGTATGACCTCTGTTAGCCTGTGGCTCTTCTTTTTAGGGCGACTGCATATGAATCTGTATTTCCGTTTGTTTTGGTTGTTATTTTGGCGCACGCGCCATTGCCGTAAGATTGATTTTTTGGGGACGAGCCGCATTACTTATCGCGCGTTGCCCAGTGATTGCGATATCAATTTCCATCTCACTAACTCCCGTTACCCAGCGTTTATGGATCTGGCCCGCACCTATATGTTGGCCGAAATGGGGTTGCTGAAGCGTTTCCTCAAATTAAAATGGATGCCAATTGTTAACGCCGCCGAATTTACCTATATCCGCGATATCAAGCCCTTAAAAAAGTTTGAGATTGAAACCAAGGTCGTGGGCTGGGATGAAAAATATTTCTATATTGAACAACGCTTTATCAGTGAGCGCGGCCTGCATTGTATAGTGCATGTGCGTGGTGTGTTTGTGTGTAAAGGTAAGCAAGTGCCTTTAGAGGTATTAGTTAAAGAAGCAGGCTATACCGATCCGGCTCCTGAGTTACCGCCCGAAGTCGTGAAATGGAAAGCATTTTTACAATTAAAGAAAGAGCGCAATCTTTAGGACGCGCTGGTACTAGGGAATACTCCTAATCCCAGTGTCTTCTTCCATTTCGGCTAGTAGCACTTCTTCAAGCACGAGTGTCCAGGCGCCGCGAAGCTGCGCCTGTTGCCAATAACGGACTAACTCATCTAAATCCAATAGGTTTAAGTGAGCAAAGCTGTAGCTTAAGCAGGGGATCAGTGCACAGTCGGCTAAGGTAAAACTGTCGCCACACACCCAATGATTTTGACTAAGATGGCTATCTAAGCGTTGAAATTGGGTAAGCATTTGTTTTTCAATCTGCTTGATTTCGAACTCATGCCCATCAGGGGCATACTTTAATTTTTCTAATTGGAATAGTGGGTTATTGATATCAAAATCAATAATGCGATCGAATAGGCGCACCGCCAAATTCCGTTCAGCCTCCGCGGGTAATAACTCTGTACCGTTTTGAAAATGCCTGTCTAAGTATTCAATAATAATGCTGGATTCGGGGATCAGTTGGCCTTCTTGCGTTTTGAGCAATGGCAGTTTGCCAGGAGGATAAAATTGCTGGAAGGCCTTGCGTGCCAGTGGGTCGCGTAAATCAGTGATCCGCGGATAAAAGTTCGCTTGTTTCTCATAGAGAGCAATTAATACTTTCTGTGAATATCGTGATAACGGATGATAGAAAAGCTCCATAGGTACCGACCCCATAACCACTGCATTTTTTTGACTCTACGCCTTAACTTTAGTCGGTATCAACATGCGTGCAGTGGGAATTTCTTCAAAGGGCCAGAAATGGACGTAAAACAGGTTTTCCATACGGAATGATCCCCGTGGGCTCAAATTCGGTACTATTAACGCCTAGAAACGCTAGTGAAATATCGATAATCAAAGGTAACAGCATGAGCCAATTAGAAAGTTTCTCATCCATCTATGCCAGAGCGAGTGAGCGCAAAGGCGGTAAAAAGGGACTCGAAGCCTTACTTCCTGGGTGCCTAACGAGTGCTGAAATTCGTCAATACGATGATGCTACGCTGCTTTCTGCCATGAGCCGACAAGTGTTCCAGAGTGGTTTTGTCTGGCGCGTGGTCGATAATAAATGGCCTGCTTACGAAAAATCCTTCTTTCATTTTGTGCCCGAGAAGGTATTAATGTTGTCACCCGAGCAGATCCAATCTCGCGCTGCGGATGCGACCTTGATTCGCCACCTAAAGAAAACCCAAGCAATTTATGATAATGCTTTGATGATCCATGATATTGCCCGCGAACATGGCAGCTTGGCTAAGCTGATTGCCGACTGGCCGACCGAAGATATCGTCGGGCTTTGGGCGCTCTTAAAGAAGCGCGGCGCTCGTCTCGGTGGCAATACCGGGCCGTATTTTTTGCGCGCAATCGGTAAGGATACCTTTTTGTTAACCGATGATGTGCAAGGCTATTTTAAAGCGCACAAGCTGGTAGATGTCGGCTTTAGCTCGCAAACGGCGTTAAAACAGGTACAGGCCCTGTTCAATCAATGGCAGCAGGAATCGGGCCGTTGTCTTGCGGATATCAGCCGGGTGTTAGCCTGTAGCGTGGGTGATAATCGTATTTAGATAAAAAAAGACCAGCCAAATTTGGCTGGTCAAGGCTCGATATTTCAAGCAATTGGAGTACTGCAGGGAAGCAGCGGGATGAACGTATAAGCAAAAAACAGGATTAGAAACTTTTACTGATCCCAATGACGACTCTGTCATCGAAGATTTCAGTTTGTGTACCATAGACTTTATGGTCAGTGTCGACAGTGCTGCCGTGGTAGCGTAAATCGAAGTTAAGGCCGTAATAGGCTTTGCTTAAACCTATGTTCCAGTGGCCCCAACCTTCGGCGCCATCACCCGTTAGGTCTTGATAACCCACAGATGCTGAGATTTTTACACCGTTGTCAAAGCTATAGCTTGGGTGTAGAGCGTAGTTCACCCCGTGCCAGCCATCGACACCAAACCAGTCATCCACCGTTGGGGTGACTTCGAGTTGCAGATTGGCTCGACCGAATTGTTTACCCACTTTTAGCCATAATTCGGTGTAGTTGGAATAGGAAGCACCGGGGTAAAGGTATGAAAACAGCATGACATCATAGGTAAAGCCAGAATCGCCAAACTCTCCCGCTTTACCAATAAAAGGCGCGGTAACAATTTCTAAGTTTGGGTCTGCAAACTTAATGTTGGAGCTAAATACCCCAGCATACCAGCCTTGATTGTGGTTCCAACTTAATGTGCCTTGGACGACCGGAATATCGCCGTCTAAGGTCTCGGATTCACCACGAAACACATAGTCCGAAGCAAAATTAACATTGCCGTTAAGGGTGCCACCAAAGAGTTGATTATCTTCAGCAGCGTGGGAGCTGGCCGCCAAAGAAAGTAACGCCCCAGTGAGCAGCAATTTAGTACGAATCTTCATAATCATCATCTCAAAGTGATTGGAAATTGTTAGCGCACCTATATCGTAAAAATAAATTGTTAATAGCGGTGCAGCCTGGGATGAACCAATAACGAAAAGATATGAATGAATGTGAATAAGCAGCGAAATAACAGGGTCAATAAAAGCGTAATTTATAAAACTGCATTTTTTTGGGAAGCTGAGTTTCATTAAATGGGGTGCAAAATGTAATATCCAATTTGCGCTATACAACGCTTGGTCATAAAATGTCGCGTCCAAAGGTTTGAATATCTATTCGTTTCCCTGACCCATTTGTAACAAGGATTTACGTAGCAATAGTATGCATTCGGATAGCAAGGTATGGTCATTCCATGCTTGATCCAATATGACCACACAAGGGTTATATATGCACAAAACCTTATGTAAAAGCTTGTGCTAATATGCCCTAGCTGTATCAAATAAATGTTTACTCAGGTTAATCGAGTATAAACATTTGTGTCGCCAAACATGTTTGCAACATTTTTGATATAGAGTAGGCTGAATAAGTGCTTTGTATCGTATAACGCTAACAATCTTATCTACAGTTAACATACTTCTTAAATAGGATAACAATTCTACTAATAAGGTATTGGCAAAGGTGTGAATATTTTCATTAGTTTACACTTTTGTTTGTTTATCTTTCTTGTTGATCCTTATAGGGTATACGATAAGTAATAGCTTTGATTTTAGTTATAATTATGGCCGTGAAATCATCCATATTGTGTGAACACGGTGGCGTTAAAATTTAAAGGAGTTCTCATGCGGCAGACAATTAAACTTGCCTCAGTAATCAGCGTGGCGTTGTGGATGGCAGCTTGTAGCCCTCAAGAGGATAAAGCCGCTCATGGCGGCGCGGGGCCGCAGAGCATGGAAGTTGGGATAATTAAAGTGGAAGCTAAGCCACAGGTTATCCAAGTCGAGTTACCGGGTCGTAGCAAGGCATTTCTTGAAGCCGAAGTTCGTCCTCAAGTGAATGGCATTATCACTAAGCGTAGCTTTGTCGAAGGCGGCAATGTGAAGCAAGGCGAATCTCTTTATCAAATTGATTCTGCGCCTTATAAAGCCGCACTTGTCAGTGCAAATGCTGACTTAGCTCGAGCAAATGCAAGCCTTGCTTCTGCCAAGGCAAAAGCGGCTCGTTATCAGCAGTTAGTTAAAACTAACGCGATCAGTAAACAAGATTTCGACGAAGCCGAAGCCGCTTACAAAGAAGCGCTGGCCAGTGTGACTGTGGCGGAAGCGGCGATTAATACTGCGAAAATCAATCTTCAATACACTGAAGTATTAGCGCCGATTTCAGGCCGTATCGGTAAGTCGAGTGTAACAGCGGGTGCGCTAGTAACGGCTAACCAAAGCCAAACTCTGGCAACCATTCAACAGCTTGATCCTATCAATGTGGATATCGCTCAATCGAGTGCTCAGCTGTTACGCCTAAAAGCCAAGCTGAAGCAAGGTAAGCTGCAGGCGGCGGATAACGCTGACGTGCAGCTAGTCTTAGAAGACGGCACGATTTATGGTCACAACGGTAAGCTGCAATTTGCAGAAGTGAGCGTGGATGAAAATACCGGCTCAGTGATCCTACGCGCCGAGTTCCCTAACCCAGATGGCATCTTACTGCCTGGCATGTATGTTCGTGCTGTATTGAATACCGGTACCGATCCTCAAGCCATCCTAGTGCCGCAAAAAGCCATTACCCGTAACGCTAAGGGTCAGGCCGTGGCGATGGTGGTGAACGATCAAGGTCTAGTGGAAGCAAAAATTGTTACCACAGCGGAAGTTATCGACAATCAATGGCGTATTACTGCTGGTTTAGAAGCGGGCGATAAGTTGATTGTGGAAGGATTACAAAAGATCCGTCCAGGTGCACCAGTCACCACCAAAGTTATTTCTGAAACCCAAGCAAAATAGGGCATAGCTATGGCACGTTTTTTTATTGATCGTCCCATCTTTGCGTGGGTGATCGCCTTAATCATTATGTTGGCGGGGATTTTATCGATCCGATCCCTGCCAGTCTCGCAGTACCCCAGTATTGCGCCACCGACAGTAGTGATCAGTGCGAACTATCCAGGTGCATCGGCCAAAATCGTTGAAGACTCAGTAACTCAGGTGATTGAGCAACGTATGAAGGGTATCGACCACCTACGTTATATCGCTTCAACCAGTGATAGCTTTGGTAACGCATCGATTACCTTAACCTTTAACGCTGAGGCTGATCCGGATATCGCGCAGGTTCAGGTACAAAACAAGTTACAGGGCGCAATGACCTTGTTACCACAAGAGGTGCAATCTCAAGGGGTTAACGTTAACAAGTCAAGCTCTGGCTTCCTGATGGTATTGGGCTTCGTATCGACCGACGGTTCTTTGGACAAGGGTGACATCGCCGACTATGTGGGCGCTAACATCCAAGATCCTATGAGCCGTGTACCGGGCGTGGGTGAAATTCAGATTTTCGGTGCTCAGTACGCGATGCGTATATGGTTAGACCCGCTGAAACTGACTCAATATAACCTCACTAGCTTAGATGTGGTGAGTGCTATCCGCGCGCAAAACGCACAGGTATCTGCTGGTCAACTCGGTGGTACGCCATCACTGCCAGGACAAGAGCTAAACGCGACCGTATCGGCACAGAGTCGTCTGCAAACGCCAGAACAATTCCGCAAGATTATTCTTAAATCCGATACGTCGGGTGCGAACGTGTTCTTGGGTGATGTGGCACGTGTCGAGTTGGGTTCAGAAAGTTATGCCGTAGAGTCTCTGTATAACGGTAAACCAGCCTCGGGTATTGCGATTAAGCTGGCAACCGGTGCTAACGCCTTAGATACGGCGGCAGCGGTTCGCGCTAAAGTGGAAGAGTTGCGTCCCTTCTTCCCTGCTGGGTTAGATGTGGTTTACCCCTACGATACAACACCATTCGTTGATAAATCGATTGAAGGCGTAGTCCACACTCTGCTTGAAGCGATCGTACTGGTGTTCGTCATCATGTATCTCTTCCTGCAGAACTTCCGTGCGACTTTAATTCCAACGATTGCAGTACCTGTGGTATTGCTGGGTACCTTTGCGATTCTGTCGGCAACGGGCTTCTCCATCAACACCCTCACCATGTTTGCAATGGTACTGGCGATTGGTCTACTCGTGGACGACGCGATTGTGGTGGTTGAAAACGTTGAGCGGGTGATGGCCGAAGAGGGCTTAAGTCCACTCGAAGCGACCCGTAAGTCGATGGATCAAATTACTGGCGCGTTAGTCGGTATCGGTCTGACCTTGTCTGCGGTATTCGTACCTATGGCGTTTATGTCGGGTTCTACTGGGGTAATTTACCGTCAGTTCTCGATCACTATCGTTTCTGCGATGGCGCTGTCTGTGCTGGTGGCCTTGATTTTAACCCCCGCACTCTGTGCGACTATGCTCAAACCGTTGAAGAAGGGTCATGGCCATATCGAAACGGGTTTCTTCGGTTGGTTTAACCGTGGTTTCGATCGCTTAACGAACCGTTACGAATCGAGCGTGGCTGGTATTGTGAAGCGTGGCTTCAGGGTCATGATGATTTACGCTGCATTAGTGGTGGCAGTGGGCTGGATTTTCATGCGCATGCCAACGGCATTCTTACCAGACGAAGACCAAGGTATCTTGTTCACGCAGGCAATTTTGCCAACCAACTCTACCCAAGAAAGCACCATGAAAGTGTTAGAGAAAGTCTCTGATCACTTTATGGCTGAAGAAGGCGTAAGGTCGGTATTTAGTGTTGCGGGCTTCAGTTTTGCGGGTCAAGGCCAGAACATGGGTATTGCCTTCGTTGGTTTGAAGGATTGGTCAGAGCGTGAAGCGCCAGGTATGGATGTTCAATCCATTGCGGGCCGCGCTATGGGTGTATTCAGCCAAATGAAAGAAGCCTTCGTATTCGCCTTCGTACCGCCAGCGGTCATCGAGTTGGGTACGGCCAATGGTTTCGATATGTACCTGCAAGATAAAAACGGCCAAGGTCACGATAAGTTAGTGGCGGCGCGTAATCAATTGCTGGGTATGGCAGCTCAAAATCCAAACCTTGTGGGGGTTCGCCCTAATGGTCAGGAAGATGCGCCAATTTATCAATTGCACATTGATCATGCTAAGTTGAGCGCATTAGGCGTTGAGATTGCTAACGTTAACAATGTGTTGGCAACAGCTTGGGGTGGTTCTTATGTTAACGACTTTATCGACCGAGGCCGTGTTAAAAAGGTATTTGTGCAAGGTGATGCTCAATACCGTATGCAGCCAGAAGACCTAGACACTTGGTATGTGCGTAACAACAAGGGCGATATGGTGCCGTTTTCAGCCTTTGCGACAGGTTCTTGGGAATACGGCTCACCACGTCTAGAACGTTTTAACGGTTTACCTGCGGTGAATATTCAAGGCGCGACAGCACCTGGCTTTAGTACTGGTGCGGCCATGAATATTATGGAAGACCTAGTTAAACAGTTACCACCGGGCTTTGGCATCGAGTGGAACGGCTTATCCTATGAGGAGCGTTTATCGGGTAACCAAGCGCCTGCGCTATATGCGTTGTCGATTCTGGTGGTATTCCTCGTATTGGCTGCACTGTATGAGAGTTGGTCAGTTCCGTTTGCGGTAATCCTAGTGGTTCCGCTAGGTATTATCGGTGCCCTGCTGGCGATGAATGGCCGTGGCTTGCCAAACGACGTGTTCTTCCAAGTAGGTCTGCTGACGACCGTTGGCTTGGCAACCAAGAACGCCATCTTGATTGTGGAATTTGCGAAAGAGTTCTACGAGAAAGGGGCGGGTCTGGTTGAAGCGACGTTACATGCTGTACGTGTGCGTTTGCGTCCGATTCTGATGACATCGCTCGCGTTTGGTTTGGGGGTTGTGCCGTTAGCCATTAGTACGGGTGTAGGTTCAGGTAGCCAGAATGCCATCGGTACAGGTGTACTTGGCGGTATGATGAGTTCGACGTTCTTAGGTATCTTCTTCGTGCCACTGTTCTTCGTTATTGTTGAGCGGATCTTTAGTAAACGAGAGAGAAAAGCGAAAGACGAAAAGCCAACATCGGCGGAGTAATCTAACGTTCTAATCAAAGCCCTGTATTTACAGGGCTTTTTGTTGGGCGAAAAATATTATCGTTACAAGGATGGATAGCTACCTTGAATCAATTCGGGCATATTAAATGAGTCAAGATAAAAAGGGAGCAGGTGATGTCTGCAGTCAGTAAGGATCAATTAATCAAATTAGAGGCATCTCTCGCAAAGGGAAAGTGGTATTTCATCTTGGTGATTGGCGTACTGTATTGGGGGAGTGTGACGTCACTTTTGGTGGTGGGGTTTCAATACCTCACCGCTGAGACACCATTTTGGCTGGCAATGAAAGTCGCACTATATATTTATCCCGCGAGTGGCGTGCTATTTGGCTGGACGCTATGGATGCAGTTAAATCACAGAAGAGATAAACTGCGCGGCAAATCTCGTCCATAATCAATACATAGCGCTGGCGTAGGAGCAAAATCGTGTCATCGGTGAGCAGTCTTATCACTAAGCAACTTGTCGTAGCGATGATTTGCCATGCTATCGCTATTGGCATTTTGGCCTATGGTGCCTATGAGTTTTATCTTGAGAAGCTTGTCGTCCCCGAGCTCATCCGTAGTGTTGCCGTAGCAGTATTTTTTATCGGCATGGGACTCGAACCCAATATGTTTTTTACACCGTTAAGTCAGGTCATGACCCAAGCCGACGATAAGTCGCCTAAGTCGAAATTACAAACGATGGTGTTTAACTTTGGGGTTTTCTTACTGATTTGTGGCTTTTTAATGGAATGGTTGTACGACTAGCCCGTTAAACCTGTCCATGAAAAAGGCGCCGAGACTAGCTGCGACGCCTTAATAAACCTAGCGATTCAGGCATCACTCGTGCCTAAGGCGTATAGTAAGTTGCTGCCCCTGGCCCTACTGGTAAACCAAAACCGAATACCCACAGAAAGAAAAACGCCGTCCAGCCGATGAAGAACACTAAGGTATAAGGCAACATAGTGGCGATCAGTGTGCCTATGCCGAGGTTTTTCTGATAGCGACAGGCCACCGCTAAAATCAATCCGAAATAACTCATCATTGGCGTGATTAAGTTAGTTACCGAATCCCCAATACGGTAGGCCGCTTGAATGGTTTCTGGCGCATAGCCAACCAACATCAACATGGGCACAAAAATGGGTGCGGTAATGGCCCACTGTGCTGAAGCACTGCCCAGCATTAGGTTGATAAAACCGCACAGCATAATAAAAAACAGGAACAGGATTGGCCCAGTTAACCCTATGGATTGCAAGGCATCTGCGCCCAGCACGGCTAACACGGCACCGAGATTACTCCAGTTAAAGAAGGCCACAAATTGTGCCGCAAAGAACACCAGTACGATATACAGTCCCATTGTACTCATACTGTGCGACATGGCATTGATAACATCTTTATCGTTTTTAATGCTGCCAACGACCTTGCCGTAGACAAAACCCGGGATCGCAAAACAGATAAAGATAAAGGCGACAATACCCTTGAGGAAGGGTGAGCCCGAAACCAGACCGGTTTTAGGATCGCGCAGTGGCGCACCCTCTGGCACGACTGACAGCGCAAGGATCACCGCTAGCACCAGCATAGATAACCCCGCCCACTTGAGGCCGCGTTTTTCCAGCTCAGTGACATTGCCCATGGATTGATGCACGGTTTCATCGGCATCATCGCCCTGATACTTGCCCAGTTTCGGCTCGACAATTTTCTCGGTTACAAAGGCGCCGAGGAAAGTGATCACAAAGGTCGAGACAAACATAAAGTACCAGTTAACCTCAGGGCCGACGTTGTAGTCGGGGTCGATCATCCGCGCCGCAGCTTCAGTTATGCCCGATAACAGTGGATCGACAGTACCGAGCAGCAGATTTGCGCTGTATCCCCCTGATACTCCTGCAAATGCAGCGGCTAAGCCTGCTAACGGATGACGGCCTAAGGAATGAAAAATCATCGCCGCCATGGGAATTAATACCACATACCCAAGCTCTGCCGCAGTGTTTGACATAATTCCCGCAAACACGATAGTCACTGTCACTAAACGCTTAGATGCACCCATGACGAGTGCACGCATGGCGGCGGATAATAGTCCTGAACGCTCGGCGATACCCACACCCAGTAGGGCAACCAGAACCGTGCCCAAGGGAGTAAAACCGGTAAAGTTAGTGACCAAGTTGGACACTATCATCCGCAAGCCTTCGGCATTCATCAGGCTGACCACATGGATAAGTCCATCGGCACCTCGGCCGTGCGCGCCCTCGGGGCGTGGATCGGCCACCGTCAACTCAAAGTAGCCAGCAATGCCAGACACCAGAATCACAGCGACACAAAATAGAGCAAACAGGGTAATAGGGTGTGGCAATAAATTACCTAACCGTTCGACAATATTCAGAAAGCGTACAAACCAGCCACTTGAGCTGATGTCATGTGGGGGCGGTGTCTTTATGGGAATATGATTGGATTTCAAACTCATGCCTTGCCTCTGTCGACCTTTGCTAGCGCATTTTTTATCCGTGAGCTGAATCGATGCGGCGTGACTTGGCTGAGGAGCCTCTCGCTCAAGTGATTAGATTAACGCTAAGGTAAAAGTGAAAAAATTGGCCGAAAAGTATGATGCTTGTGCTTTAAATAAAACTTAAATGTGGCTAGAGCAGTATGTAGGCAGATTTTGGATAAAAAAATGGACTCACGGGGAGTCCAGTATTCACGAGCAAAAAGGTTGCTCTAAACGTTGTGCAAATTAACTATAGCTTAGTTTTTCTGTATCCAAGCTGAATGTTTTCAATCAATTCGGGTTTAATCTTGTCACAAAAAATCTTGGGTCAGATGCTCTTACCTGTGCAGTAAAAGATAACATTTCATTGCACTAGCTAACGCTTTAGATGAAATTCTTGCTTATTTATGGTTAGCTGTAGCCATTAAAAACAATAATAAACACTAAGGATGGAAGATGGACAAACTGTTACTGGGATTAGCGCTGATTTTTATCGTGACCTATCTTTGGTATGTCAGCCTAGTCAAAAAACGCAATACCGCCCTTGAGGCTCTGTCGGGGATCGATGTGCAGTTGGCTAAACGCGCCGATCTCGTGCCCAATATCCTCAAAATCGCCAAGCGATTTATGGATCATGAAAAGTCATTGCTCACTGAAATTACTGAGCTACGCACGCAATTAACCCGTCATTACAACAAGACTGACCCCAATGCGGTTAAAGAGCATATTGCACAAGCCGAGCAATTAAACGACAAAATGGCTACCTTGATGGTTAATGTTGAAAACTATCCCGAGCTGAAGTCCGACAACACTATGCTTGAAGCCATGCAAACCTATAACGAGGTCGAAGCACATATTTCGGCGGCTCGTCGTTTCTATAACTCAGCGGTATCGGAGTTAAATACAGCCGTTGAAATTTTTCCCGGGTCGATTATTGCGTCAATGGCTAAGATTAAAGTGATGCCATTTTATGAAGTCAGTGAGGCATCTAAAGCACCAATAGACGCGGCAGATTATCTGTAATCTTTAATATTTGCGGGGGTAAAATACCCCCGTAAAATAACGATCTCAATGAATATACTCACCTTTATCTTGGGCAGTCCCATAAAGGCCCAGCGACAGACGGTAAAACTGTCGGCAGAGCCTGCGGATAGGGAGTCGCTGCAACAGTATTATGATTCCTACCTTGCACCGCTTGCTGCCCGTTATGAAACCAAGCGTGTAGCTAGCCTTAAGGCAACACGTCAACGCTTGTATCTCAGTTTAGTGATTGTTGCGGGTCTCGTACTATTAACGATATTGGGACATAGCCGTGGGCTGGTGTTGTTTCCGCTACCAATGATTGCACTACTGTTATTAGGTTTTTGGAGTTTTACCCCGACAAGGCAGTTTACGCGTCAAGTGCAGCAAGAAATCTATCCCATCATGTTTAAGTATTTTGGTGAAGACTTTATCTACAATCGCGAGATGCGCCTTGATATGAATCGGCTCTCGGCGGCAAAAGTCTTACCTCATTACGACAAGGTGAGTTTTGGTGACTATATTCACGGTCAATACAAAGGCGTAGAACTAATCGTCAATGAGTTAACCCTGACCAAAGATGTGCGAGTGGAAGAGTGGGACGGTAATAAACGCAGAACCGTAACCCGCACTGAAACCCGTTTTCGCGGCACTGTGGTCGAGCTCAGTAGTCACAAGCAGTTTATCGGCCATACCGTGGTATTAAAGGATCGTGGCGGATTAGCGAATTTCTTATCCGACAGTCATTCGGGGTTGCAAAGAGTGCGACTAGAAGACCCCTTGTTTGAAAAAGAGTTTGATGTGTTTTCAACAGATCAAATTGAATCACGTTATTTGCTCAACACCGCTTTTATGGAGCGATTACAGCAACTGGCAAAGGTCTTTGCTGGTGATATCCAATGTGCCTTCTTTCGCAACCGGCTGATCCTATTTTTGCCCAATCGTAGGAGTCGCTTCCAAATGCGCTCTATCTTTGATAGTGCGAATTTTTCGACAGAATTTAGCCAGTTAAACCGTGAGATGAAGCAACTCTTTGCTATTATTGAAATACTTAAACTAAACGAATACACGGGACTTTGATGATAGCAATGCACCAACCACCTACTTACCTTAAGTCGATTGCGCTATATGGGCTCGGCTTATTGTTAACTTGGGGGAGCTTTGCAACCGTGTTCGCCGAAGAGGTCAAACCGACTAAGCCGCGCATTGTGGCGCGCTATTCTGACAGTGGCATCGTCAGCGCGGAAGGCCAAGAAAAATTTAAGGTTTATCAATATCAACAGGCCAATGGCGTAACAGTTTTTACCGATAAAGCGCCATCGAGCAGCGATTACCAAATCCTACTGTACGATTGCTTTGCTTGTCGCCCAGACTCGACTATCGATTGGAATGGTATTCGGTTGTTTACCCGTAATTACGAGAGTTTAATCAGCCGCGCGGCCCATAAACATCGGTTAGATCCTGCACTTATCCGTGCGGTTATCCATGCTGAGTCAGCATTTAATGCTAGAGCGATATCCCGCTCAGGGGCTATGGGGTTAATGCAATTGATGCCCGAAACCGCCAAAGAGATGGGTGTGACTAATGCCTTTTTGCCAGAGGAGAATATTCTCGGTGGCAGTAAGTATTTGGCGCAAATGCTAAAACAGTTTAATGGGGATATTGCGCTGGCCTGTGCGGCCTATAATGCTGGGCCTACAACTGTGACTCAGTACAACGGTATTCCGCCCTATCCAGAAACCCAAGCCTACGTAGAACGGGTGCAAATTCTGCTCAAGCGTTACCGCAGCACTAAGGTATAAGGTTCGCTGTAACTATCGATATTCTGCTTTAACAACAAACGCAGCGGGACAAGTAAAGTATCCGCTGCGCTATGTTGCAGCTTCATAATGTTGAAGCCAATCTGGCTGAGCTTATTCGCCAACTTCCCATTTTACGCTGACATGACCATCTGCTTGGCCTAAGGTTTTACCTAAGTAATCGAGCACTTCGGTTGCAATTTCATCCAGTTGCCAAGGTGGATTGATAACCCATAGTCCTGCGGCTGTCATGCCAAACTCGTTAGAATCGGGCTTGATGGCTTGCTCTATACGTAGTTGGCGCTTAATACCGCTAGTGGCTAAGCGGGAGAGCATTTCTTCTGTTTGCGCGCGGTTGACTACCGGATACCAGAGCATAAATACGCCCGTGGCAAAGCGTTTGTGCGCCTTGATTAACGTGTCGGCCACTGTTTGATAGTCGGTCTTAATCTCATAACTGGGGTCAACAAGTACCAGTGCGCGGCGCTCTAGTGGCGGTACTGCGGCAATCAGCCCTTTTAAGCCATCGCCTTTAATCACTTTAACTTGCTTATCTTGTTCGAAATACTCATCCAGTAGCAGATGATCGGTACCGTGCAGCTCGTGCAGCAGCATACGATCCTTTGGCCCAAGATCCATATCGATAAAGGCTGGCGAACCTGGGTAAAAGTTCAGTTCTTCTGGATTGTCTTCATTAAAATGACGCACCGCATCTATATAATCTTGCAAGGATTTGGGCAGATCGGTTTTGTCCCACAGTTTTGCCACCCCGTCGAGATATTCACCTGTCTTTTGGGCAAACTCATCCGTTAACGCATAACCGCCTGCACCCGCATGGGTGTCGATATACACGAGCGGTTTGTCTTTTTTATGCATTAACTGCAAGGTTTGCAGCAACATAGCGTGTTTCAGCACATCGGCATAATTGCCAGCGTGATAACCGTGACGGTAACTTAACATGGGGGATCCTAGTTATTTGCAAACAAAGCAAAGGGAGGCAAATGCATGTCGGCAATTATACCTAGGATGCCCTATGGCGTAAAATTAATGCCTCACTTCGCCCGTTTTTTATGGGTGAGCCAATGTGAAGGGGTTTGCATCTGGAAGGTTTTTAGCCAAAGCCCAGCGGGGGCGGGTTTACCAAATAAGTAACCTTGAAACTGTTCACACCCTAGTGCGGTCAGTTGCATTAATTGCGTTTCGGTTTCGATCCCCTCTGCAATGACATTCAGATTTAAACTTTTAGCTAATAAAATTGCGGCGTTGACAATTTGAGTATGGCGCTCGCTAATACCTAGCTGACTCACAAAGTAACGGTCGATCTTAATGGTGTCGGTACTGATATCGATTAACTGGCTTAGTGACGCATGGCCAGTGCCAAAATCGTCAATCGCAATGGATACGCCCATACGAGCAAGAGTGTTTAAACGTCTGCCAGTTTCTTTATATGTTGAAAATACTGAAGTTTCTGTAATTTCAATTTCTAATAATGGGATGAGTTCAGGATGATTCATATAGGTTTGGATCAAGACTTTAAAGAAGCGATCCGACAGTATATCTTGCCCTGACAAGTTGAAAGCTATCCTGACCATAGGGACATTTTTTGGCCAAGAGCGGATCAGTTGGAGTAACTGTCTAAGCACTTTCATCGCAAAAATCGCCTGTAATTGTGACGACTCTATAATGGGGATAAAGGTGCTTGGCATGATCATAGTGCCGTCTTTATCGAACATTCTGGCGAGCGCTTCAAAGCTAATGATATGGCCATCAGCCATCACTTTAGGCTGTAACCACATTTCAAGACGGTTGTGTTTTAACGCATCGCGGATTTTACTTTCTTGCGAGGAGGCCTCAAGTAAATTGTTAATCAAACCAACGTAATACACCATGACAGGGTTAGCTTGGGTGGTTTGTTTGATGGCAATTAAGCATTGCTCGGCGGCTTGCTGCGGCGCGGACTTATTACCTGAACAGCAACCTATTCGACATTCGAGATGATATTCAATTTGCTGTTCTTGCTTCAGTTTTAAACTGGTTGGTATGCGTTGCCGTAATTGTTGTGCAAGCGTCTCTGGGGAGATTAACGGTAGTTCGGTGAATTCTAGGGCAAAGGATGCGCCCCTAAAGCGGTATATTTTGGCCTGATGGCCGACACGTTCTTTCAGTTCTATGGCAAAGGCTTTTAGAATAGCATCACCAACGCCGATCCCAAATGCGGCATTGATTTGACTGAGATTATCTATCTTAACTAAGGCGACGGTCATTGCTTGATGAGTCACGCTTGGAGCGGGGTTATACCAATGATTCTCGTTGGGTAAACCCGTGACTAAATCATAAAAATGGGTGCTGATATGGTGCTTTTTAAGTCGACTTAATTCAAGCGCATGATTGGTTTGCGCCGTGATATCGTGACAGTGAAATAACAAGGTATCGTGGTGCTCCAATGAGGCTTTTTGCAGGAGATATCGATTGCTTTGGTTGTTTTTTAAACGGGTCTGAAATGACGCGGCGAGTAAATTGACGCTGGCATCTTCAGTTAAATCAAAAATGTCACATAGGCGAGTGCTATTGAGTGTGATATCGGTAGCAATGTTCTTTGCCGCATTATTTAGGTTGAGAATCACCCCATCCTCATTACAGAAGAAAGACGCTGTGCCATTATTCTCAAAAATCTCAGCATATTGATCTAAGGTATGTTGCAGTGCTTTTTGATGCTTAATCATCTGTTGTGCATGGATTTTTTGGGTTTTTAACAGCCGCATTGCCGATAAGGGGATACAGATATTAAAAAACATAAACAGTAACCCGTTTAGATAGGCGTGAGTTGCGGGCAGGCTAATATCCACATCGACAAGGGGCGGGAGGTTTTGGTTACGCAGCAATAATAAAAAAGGCAACACATTGAAGCACATCATCCAGCAGGCGACTTTTCTGCCAAACAGAAAAAGCGCCATCAGCGGCAGCGTATACAGAAAAGTAATACCCGCCTGCGACAAATTGAAATTAGGTACAAACAACAAGATAGACAAACAGGCTGCAACAACCATGACCAGCAAGCTGATTGAACTCGCCAGTAAACACCGACGGGTAAACCATAGCGCAAGAAATAGCACAGTTAAAAAACTGACCGTAATGCCAATAATAAAACTGAGGTTGAGTTCATATGCAATCAATGAACTGTGCAGCACTATGCTGGTGGTCAATACTGCACCACTTAGCAAAATAATCCGCAATAAACTGGTTTTTAATATGGTTCTATCAGGGTTTAAAAAGTCTTGCTCTCTGATAAACAAAAAACCTTTCAGCCAGTTAAGCAAAAAATGTCCTTATTCCATACGGAAGTCGCTAAGGTTGACTGGGAATAAAACATATAACATAAATCGCTAATTTGTTACATAAATAGATTTCTTCCATTATAAATCAGTCGATTACATTGTGATTGATGTTTGAGTTTTTATTGGAGCAGTGAGACAAATTGACCAACAACTTAATACTCACAAACAAGGTGATTTGCTTGCATGTTCATCAAGGCGGTTCTTTGGCATAATGGCCGCAATTTCTACCCGTTAAACAGTGATCCCTTTGCCTATTCCAGTCTTTTTTAATCAGCAATTTCCAACACTTGTGGACATTTGTGCCCGCTGGCAACTGGTTTTTGATGTCGATGCGCCATTTGAGTTACGTTTTGAATCAGACACCTTGACGCTACATAAGCGTGATGAGCCTAAGCTCGATGGCATAGTGGTGGATTTTGTCACTGGCGCGGTTGCCCATAGACGCAAGTTTGGTGGCGGTCGTGGTCAGTCGATTGCCAAGGCTGTTGGGTTAAAGCAGGGCGTTACGCCAAAAGTGGTCGATGGTACTGCGGGCCTCGGCCGCGATGCCTTTGTGCTGGCAAGTTTAGGCTGCACTGTGACTATGGTAGAGCGCCATCCTGTGGTGGCCGCATTATTAGAAGACGGTCTACGCCGCGCCTATCAAGATGCCGAAATCGGCGACTGGATGCGTGAACGTATGCAGCTTTTCCATGGTTCCAGCCTCGAAGCACTCGCAAAATTGGAGCAAGAAGTTGATGTCGTCTACCTCGACCCTATGTACCCCCACCGTGACAAATCAGCCTTAGTAAAAAAAGAAATGCGAGTCTTCCAAACCTTAGTCGGCGCGGATCTTGATGCAGACGGTTTGCTCGCCCCCGCCATGGCCTTAGCCAATAAGCGTGTTGTGGTGAAGCGCCCCGATTATGCCGAAGACCTCGCCGGCGTTAAGCCCAGCATGGTTATCGAAACTAAGAAAAACCGCTTCGATGTCTATATAAAATCGGCAATGAAGTAGTGCTCGCCATCCATTTTTAACGCCCTTTTGTCCCTTAGTTATTGAGGATTAAGGCAATAAAAAAGCGCTAACCTAGGTTAGCGCTTTTGTTTTTGAATAAAGGTTATGTTTATCGCACTAAGGTAAACAGTGGGGTTTGACTGACCGCTTGAAAATCCAGCGCCATGGTTACACTGAGTGCTGTGATGGTAATAATTGAAAAACCAAACACTTGTCTGGCCCAACGTGGCATATCCACATCTTGACGATAACCTTTGAGGGCCATAGTTAGCCACCAGAGGCTGGTGGCACAGGTCACGGCCATAAAGGCGGTGCCTGTGTAACCTGCGAGTGGCAGCATGGTGCTGACCAAGGCGAACACTGCGATATAGAGCACTATATGGTGCTTCGCCTTGGCCATCCCTTCGGCGACGGGCAGCACGGGGATCTTCGCGGCTGCATAGTCATTAAAACGGAAAATCGCGATGGCGTAGGAGTGTGGCATCTGCCAGAGGCTGAACATCAGCAATAAAATCACTGCGCCCATATCCATTTGCCCCGTTACGCTGCAATAGCCCACCACGGGCGGTACTGCGCCCGAAAAGCTGCCGACTAAGGTACCGTAAACCGAGTTTCGCTTCATATAGAGGCTATAAATCCCGACATAAACGACATAACCAATAGCGGCAAACAGCAGGGCTAAGGCATTGGTGAACAAGGCTAAGATACCAAATCCAAGCACGCCTAAGGCGATGCCAAACAGCAAGACATGGCTTAGGGGGATTTCGCCCGTGACGGTGACGCGTTTGCAGGTGCGCTGCATTTTGGCGTCAATATCACGGTCAATACAGTTATTAATCGCGCAGCCTGAGGCGACGACTAAGGATAATCCCACTAAGCTTGCCAGCATCAAGACCAGATCCACATCGCCCTTCGCGGCCAATAGAAAGCCGCCAGCAACGGAAATCAGATTCCCGAAAATGATGCCAGGCTTAGTCACCTGAACATACCCTTTGAAGCGTGCTTTCCATTGCGTCGATGTCAATCTAGCTTGTGTGTTCATTTGCTGTGTCTCGTTACATCATCAAAGCGTTAGCTTCGAGAATGATCCATACCGACAAGCCAACCACCATCACGATGATCAGTGCGGTAAATAGGAAGGAGAAGGTGTTGATCTTGCCTTCCTTAGAGAAGTCCAAATGCAGGAAGTACTTAAGGTGTACCAAAATCTGCACCAGTGCCGTGACAACGACGATGGCAAGCGTTGTCGATTGCTCGAAGTGATGGGTCATTACCGCCCAGAATGGGATGGCAGTTAACACCACTGACAGCACAAAACCGACTAAGTAGGACTTGATGCTGGCGGCCAGATCGTCTGCGCCATGGCTATGATCATGGCTATTATGCTGGGATTGAGTATGTGCGCCCATTACAGTGCTCCCAATAAGTACACAACGGTGAATACGCAAATCCACACGATGTCGAGGAAATGCCAGAACAAGCTTAAGCAGCTCAGGCGAGTGATACTGCGATTGCCTAAGCCCGTTTTGGCGACTTCAATCATCATGATTGCCATCCAAATTAACCCTGCGGTCACGTGCAAGCCGTGCATGCCCACTAAGGTGAAGAAAGATGACAGGAAGGCGCTGCGTTGTGGACCGTTGCCATGTTCGATCAGGTGATGGAACTCATAGACTTCCATGCCGATAAACACACAGCCCAGTGCAAAGGTAATAGCTAACCAAGTGAGGGTTGCCGCCTTGTTGTGACGCTTAGCGAAAATCAAGGCAAAGCCATAGGTAATACTACTGAGCAGCAGGGCTGCGGTTTCGATCAGCACAAAGTCCAGTTCGAAAATGTCTTTACCCGAAACGCCACCGTCGGTGTTCATATAGAGCACGGCGTAAGTAGCGAATACCGATGCAAACAGGATGCAGTCGGTCATCAGGTAGAGCCAAAAACCAAACAGAGTGTTGCCACCCGTATCATGGTGCTCGTGGTGCTCCTCGGCGTGAGCAACTTCTATATTAGCTGGGATTGCAACACTCATATCAGCCCCTTACTACATTGTTTAAGTGAGCATTTTCAATGCGTGCCACTTCATCGGGTTGAACGTAATAGTCGACATCGTTGTTATAAGCACGGAATAAGAACACGATAAACGCGCCCACCATGCCCACAATCGCGAGCCACAGAATGTGCCAAATCGCAGCAAAACCCGCGGCAGTAATGCCCAGCGCCATTAAGATACCGCTAGGGGTATTTTTCGGCATGTGGATTGGCTGATAGTGCTTTTGGCGTTGATAGGCGCTGCCTTTTTCTTTCGCATCGGTAAAGGCATCGATATCAGACACTTGTGGCAACTTAGCAAAGTTGTAGAACTGCGGTGGTGATGCGGTTGACCATTCCAGCGTGTGGCCATTCCATGGGTCGCCCGTGGTGTCACGGTTTTGGTCGCGGTCACGGATACTCACGTACAGTTGCACGAATTGCAGAATGATACCGACCATGATGATGCAAGCACCCACGGCAGCGATATAGATCCACAGGTTCCATGCTGGGTTATCAATGTGGTTGATACGGCGAGTCATACCCATAAAACCGAGTACATACAGCGGCATAAAGGCCACATAGAAACCAATTTGCCAGCACCAGAATGACGCTTTACCTAAACGCTCATTTAAGTGGAAACCCGTCGCTTTCGGGAACCAGTAAGCAAAACCGGCTAAGTAACCGAACACAGCACCACCGATAATGGTGTTATGGAAGTGAGCGATCAGGAACAAGCTGTTGTGCAGTACGTAGTCGGCGCCAGGTACGGCCAATAACACGCCCGTCATACCACCAATGGTGAAAGTCACCATAAAGCCTAAGGTCCACAGCACTGGCACTGTTAAGCGCAGGCGGCCGCGGTAAATGGTGAACAACCAGTTAAACAGTTTTACCCCAGTCGGGACCGCAATCACCATGGTCATCACACCGAAGAAAGCATTGACGTTGGCACTTGAGCCCATGGTGAAGAAGTGGTGTAACCACACGATAAAGCCGAGGATCGAAATCGCGCCACTGGCCCATACCATTGAGGAATAGCCAAACAGACGCTTAGCCGTAAAGGTTGAAATCACATCCGAGAAGATACCGAACGCAGGTAAAATCAGGATGTACACTTCAGGGTGACCCCAAGCCCAGAACAGGTTGATATACATCATGGCGTTACCACCACCATCATTGGTGAAGAAGTGGAAACCCATGTAGCGATCGAGTGTTAATAGCGCTAAAACGGCGGTCAGGATCGGGAACGATGCCACGATCAGTATGTTGGCCCAAGTACAAGTCCAAGTGAAGATGGGCATTTGCATCAGCTTCATGCCTGGAGCGCGCATCTTAAGCACAGTCGCGATAAAGTTGACCCCGGTTAAGGTTGTCCCTATCCCCGAAATCTGCAGTGCCCAAATATAGTAATCGACCCCAACGCCCGGACTGTAAGCCAGCTCAGACAAGGGCGGGTAAGCCACCCAACCCGTCTTAGCAAACTCACCTAAACCCAATGAAATATTGATCAGCACGGCGCCCGAGGCGGTAAGCCAGAAGCTGAGGTTGTTCAAGAAGGGGAAGGCAACGTCGCGGGCACCGATTTGCAGCGGCAGCACTAAGTTCATTAGACCGATCATAAATGGCATCGCCATAAAGATAATCATGATCACGCCGTGGGCAGTGAAGATTTGGTCGTAATGTTCAGGCGGTAGATAACCTGCGGCGCCATTGGTGGCCAGTGCCTGTTGAGTACGCATCATGATGGCGTCGGAAAAACCGCGGATCAGCATGATGAAGGCAAGCACTATGTACATGATACCGAGGCGTTTATGGTCAACCGAGGTTAACCAGTCGTGCCAAAGCACGCCCCATTTTTTGTGTTTAGTGATCAAGGCTGCGACGTACAGGCCTATCACAGCAACA
Organism: Shewanella sp. DNRA4; assembly: GCF_012843185.1. Lineage (NCBI taxonomy): Bacteria > Pseudomonadati > Pseudomonadota > Gammaproteobacteria > Alteromonadales > Shewanellaceae > Shewanella > Shewanella sp. DNRA4. The sequence goes on along the minus strand of NZ_JABAIP010000004.1, from coordinate 174,068 downwards.
ACCGCAAGGGTCACCATGATGATAGGCTCATGATACGGGATCGCATCTAAGCTTAATTTACCGAGAAAAGACATGATTACTCCGCCTCCACTGGGTGAGTGGATGAGTGTTCTGTTGATGAAGTGTCAGAATGGGTTGAGCTTTCCATGTCGGCCATCTTCTGGTCGCTCGCCATATGCGCCATATCGTGGTGCATGCCAGCCATATTGTGGTCGGCACTCATGTGTTCCATACCTTCATGGCCTGCCATGTGCTCGTTTGAGTCCATGTGCATGTATTGCATAACGATTTGATCGAACATGCCGTGACTCACTGAGCCAAAGTATTCAACAGGATTGTTTTCACTCTTCTGTGCTAAGGCTTGGTAAGTCGCAGAGTCTAAGGTCTTAGTCGCCTGTTGTTTTGCCTTGGCAACCCAAGCATCGAAGTCGGCGGCCGTTGGCGTGGCAATGGCTTTAAACTTCATGCCCGCAAAACCTGCGCCGCTATAGTTAGCGGAAATACCGTCATAGGTACCGGGTTCGTTGGCAATCAGGTGCAACTTAGTCGTCATCCCAGCCATTGAGTAGATTTGGCTACCTAACTGCGGGATAAAGAAAGAGTTCATGGCGGTATCAGAGGTGATCTTAAAGTTCACCGGTACATTGGTTGGGAAAGCCAGTTCGTTTACCGATGCAACGCCTTGTTCTGGATAGATAAATAACCATTTCCAGTCCATAGAAACCACTTCAACCGTAATCGGCTTGGCCTGGTGTTCGAGTGGTTTGTAAGGGTCGAGATCATGGGTCGAGCCCCAGGTAATCACCCCTAGAATCACGACGATTACTATCGGCACAATCCAAACCACGGTTTCAATCGCGCTTGAATGGGACCATTTAGGGGCGTAAACCTCCTGATCTCGGCCATCACGGTATTTCCATGCGAAGAACAAGGTCATAAAGATCACGGGGATAACCACAATCAGCATGAGTAGGGTAGCGATGATGATCAGGTGCTTTTCATCGGCACCGATCTGGCCCTTGGGATCCAATACGCCGCCATCACAGCCTGCGAGCATCAGGGCAAGCGCCGCGAATGCTACTTTACTTAAATTTCGAATTAACAAAGGAAGATTCCTCTAACCCTAAGGTTTACAACTCTGCCCAGAGAGATTGGCAGTAGCATTGAGCGGCGTTATCCGAAGGCAAATCCGAAAGTGGCTCGAGCGTGGCACAAAAGTGCCTGCCACCTCAATACGAGATTGAAGATCGACTTTCAGCGCTTAATGCTAAATTTGAATTTTAAAACAAAGAGTTACAATGGTGGGGCGCGACAACCGTGCGCAAGGTGCTCGAGGGATTTTAGCCTTGGGGGTGCTAAAAACAGGGCAGCATTAGTTAAATCTAAGCTGTTGAAAAACTTGAAGCCATTGTCGAACAAATTCCACAATTGCTTAATAATCTGGGGATTGAGCAGCAAAATGCTCAGCAGCGTGGCGCCGAAAAACTCGATTAAAAATCCATCGCTCAGGGTGATTAATTCGCCAATATCGATGCAGCCGCCGACCATCACTGACACTAAGTCAGCTGCGGGCAGCACAAACAGTAACCCAAAAATCAGGGCTAAGTTTGTCATGCTGAAGTGGGATAACCTCGCAACGAGATTCAATCCTTCAGCGCAAAATTGGCTGAGTGCGAATTTCAATTAACAGGTCCAGCGTTAAGCGAGAAGAATTGTTGGCTGAATAAAAATTCAAGCTGCAACTTTTTTGTGCGGGCGGGAGGATAACAAGAAGCGGGGATTGATTGAAAGTAGATCTAGGTCACAAAAGGGCTTTTGCATTAAAAAAACCTTAATTAAAACCATAATTAAACATGGTGGTTACATATTTAACTAAAAATAAACTGATTTCACTCGCATTCTGTGTGGAAATTGTGATGAAGATATGCAAATGTCTTGGCTTTACTGTGAGTCGTTTAGCGCGCTTATTTGCCGAGTTGGTTGTTTATAGTTTCTGATTTTAGTGATGCCTTGCCGATATTCAATGCTGAATCCTACAATAAAGCATAGCTATCACCCTAGGGTGTTTTGTGGCAGTTTAACTGGTTAGACAGCGTAAAAATAATTTTTACATCATGGTACCGCTTTGGCTTTCAACCCCCCAATGAGCTAACGGTTTGACTACTCTTGAGATTGATTTGCAGATTAAGGCATTATGGGCCCATTCTGATTATCAACCCAATTACTACAAGGGATTAAATATCAACGCATTTGTGCACTATTTTAAGGTCAATTTATTCATAGCCTTAGCCTACTTTATTGTCGGTAAAATGGGTTTGATGATTGCCTTACCTCCCGGATATTCTGCGGCAATTTGGCCCGCGGCAGGGATAGCAATCGCTGCTTGTCTTTTATGGAAAGCATATGCGCCTTGGATTGGGGTTTTTATAGGGGCATTGCTGATTAATATTAATATTGGTGGGCAACTACATCTCGGTTGGTTGCCCGTCAGTATTGCCTTGGGCACGTTACTACAGACCATTATATCTGCTCGAATTATTCGATACATCGATCCTTTACTGACCTTTGATAAACCAGAAACTGTTATTAAATCAATGATTAGTCTCAGTGCTGGTTGTATTATTGCCTCTCTATTGGGTAATGCTGCACTTGCAGTTTACGGCATGATTCCAAGTTCGGATCTCGTTACCAGTATGCTCAATTGGTGGATGGGCGATTTCCTTGGAGCGGTCATTTTTATCCCGCTAACCATATTAGTGTTTGATAGGCGACCCATTTGGCGCTCAAGGCGGATTCAAACAGGACTACCTTTGGTGATTGGTTTTTTACTTTGCGTGGGGATTTATTATTACGCAGATATGAACCAGCGGCAGCAACTGCAGGATAAGTTTCAAATTCAATCCAATGCGATTATCAGTAGTGTGGAAACTTTTCAGGGAACCAATCTACAACAATTAGTTGCCCTTGCCAGCCTGTTTGATAACAGTGAAATAGTCACGGAAGATGAATTTATTCAGTTCGGTAAACGTAATCGACTCCAATTAGATGGCTTTAAGGCTTGGGCTTGGTCACCATTGATTGCGGCGAGCGATAAACAGAGTTTTGAGTCTGCAACCACAGCTGAGCTGGGGCGACCTTTCAATATCAAATATTTAGAGGGGGGCAAACCAAACGCCGACGGCTGGCTTGTGCCTGTTAAGTATGTGCAACCTATGTATAGCAGTCGCGCCGTACTTGGATTAGATCTCAACAGCGAGTCTGCGAGGGCGGCAGCCATAGCAAAAGGGAGATCAACGCTTGCGCCGGTCATCACAGGCAAAATCCAATTAGCTGAAGATCCTCATGGCCTTGGAGGCACGCTACTATTGGTGCCTTCTTTCGATCGCGTTGGTAACATTAAAGGATTTTGTTCGGCGGTGATCGATATCCAAAGCATCATCAATAAAGTCGAACAGGTAAAAGGTTTGCATTGGCGGCTAACGGATATGAGTGCTGATGGAGCCTTGCTCTATGCGAATAGTCAGAAAGAATTTCCTACCTTTTCTGGTAAGTTACATAGCGATAAAACAGGCCAATACTATCAGGCCCACTTAACGCTTGCCGATAGGCAATGGCATATTGTGATTTACGAGTCGTATGCTCAACTGATGGGTGAATCTTACAGTCTGTCACTGTTGCTATTACTTTTAGCCTTTATCACCTGTGCCGTTGTGAGTGGTGTGACATTAATCTCTTCCGGTGAGCGTCATCGGATTGAGGATAAAGTGGCAGAAAAAACTATGGCACTTTCGAAGGAGATTGCGCGTAATCAAGCATTTCAAGCCACCCTCGTCGAGAGCGAAGAAAAATACCGTAACCTATTCGATAAGGCACCCGTTGGCCATGTTTTAAAACGTCTTGAGGATGGGCACTTTGTCGCCATTAACCAAGCATTTACTGAAATTACGGGCTACACACTAGAGGAGCTTCAAGCGCTTGATCCTTGGGAGCTTACCCCGATTCGTTACCAAGTGACTGAGGCTGAACAGCTCGAACGCCTCAAGCAAACACGCCGTTATGGTCCTTATCAGAAGCACTATCGGCATAAAGACGGACAGCTAGTAGCCGTCAGACTGAATGGCTCCTTAGTAGCCGCAGCTAATGGTGAGCCGCTTATCCTGTTTATTGTGGAAGATATTACCGCGCAAGAGCGCACTATTGCCCGAGTTAACTTGCTGGCACAGGTATTCCAGCAAAGTGGGGAAGGTATCACTATTATCGATGCCAATGACGTCATCGTGGATGTTAATAGCGCCTTTAGCCAAATTACTGGTTACTCAAGGGATGAAATCATAGGTAAAAACTGTCGTTTTATTGAAGCCGCTCGAACCGATAAAAACATTGATGCTCAAGTGCGAGCTGCGCTTGAGCAAACGGGATTTTGGCAAGGAGAAGTGTGGGATCGCCACAAAGATGGCTATGATTTCCCGAAATGGCTGATGATGTCTGTGGTTCGCGACGAAACTGGGGCAATCAGCCATTACATCGGCAGTTTTACCGATATCAGCGAACGCAAAGTGAATGAGGAACGCATTCACTTCTTAGCGCATCATGATTCCTTAACTTTGCTACCGAATCGTTTGAGTCTGCAATCGCGTTTGGAGATGGTTTTTCAGGAGGCTTTTGTCAGCCAAACCCAGATTGCCGTAATGTTTATCGATATGGATCATTTCAAAAATATTAACGACACCCTAGGACATCATGTCGGCGATATGTTGTTGCTCGAAGTGGCGCGGCGCTTAAAGAGTATTGTAAGCAGTGACGATATCGTCGCGCGCTTAGGCGGTGATGAATTTGTCGTGGTGTTGTCCGATACGGATCACGATAGCGTCGCTAAGGTGGCGGAAGCCTTGCGCAGCGGTTTGAATCAAGTCTACATCATAGATAACAAGCCCCTACATTCATCACCTAGCATAGGCATCAGCCTGTTCCCAACCGATGGTGACAGTGTTGAGGCATTGATGAAAAATGCCGATATGGCCATGTACCGCGCCAAGGCGGCGGGACGAAACAACTATCAGTTTTTCACCGCTGCAATGAATACCTTAGTGACTGAGCGCCAGCAAATTGAAACTGGGCTCAGGCAAGCCATTGCCCGTGATGAGTTACTGCTGCATTATCAGCCGCAGATCGATATCAACACCGGACAAATGGTGAGTGTTGAGGCGTTGATCCGCTGGCAGCATCCTGAATTGGGATTGGTTGCTCCCGATCGCTTTATTCCTATTGCCGAGGAGATCGACATGATTATCCCCATCGGCCAATGGGTATTAGAGCAAGCACTCGCACAACTGGCGCAGTGGCGTAAAAAGGGCGCGAAAGACTTGCGAATGGCGGTTAATCTGTCGGCGCATCAGCTGCGTAAAGAGACCATAGTTGCTGATATTATCAATGTGTTAGCTCAATATGATCTTGGCAAGGGAGCATTGGAGCTTGAGATCACTGAAAGTGTCGCCATGCAGTATCCTGAGCAAAATGCCAAGTTGCTGGCCGAGTTGCGTCAATATGGGATTGAATTGGCAATTGATGATTTTGGCACCGGCTATTCGTCACTCTCGTACTTGAAGTTGCTCCCCCTCGATAGGCTAAAGTTAGACCGATCCTTTGTGAAGGATATTGAAAATGATCCAAACGATGCGGCAATCAGCGCGGCCACGATTTCGATGTCCCATGAGTTAGGGTTAACCGTGGTGGCTGAAGGGGTGGAAAACGAGGCACAATTGGTGTTGCTCTCGAGCATGGGTTGCGATCTGGTGCAGGGATATTATTTCAGTAAACCCTTATCTGCCGATGATTGTTTGCGTTTTATTGAACGCAATTTTTAGGCCGTTTTTTATCCATTTAGCACTATACTTGAGTCAGTCTGGCGATCGGACATGGATACATTAAGGACAGCGCTATGCAAGTTATCTTCACTAAAGGTTCGACCCGTTACGCTCAATTACGTTGTGTTCGCATGGATGGTAGTGCCACACAAACTCAGATGCCTGAACAGGGGATTGCTCCCCACGATATGATTCACTACGTCGTTGAAAAACGCCTGCGGATTCAGGGGGCATTCTTCTCACAAATACGTGCTGGTGCCGATATCAATTTCACCCTTGAGCATAACGAAGCTTCTTTAGCGGTTGCTGATAAAACTGACATTTGGCAAACCGAATCGATCGTCGAAGCATTGCAATCATTGTTGTGGTCGGCCGACGCGCCTAGCTATGCGGGATTTATCTATTTACTTGAGCAGGCCTGTAGTAACCGAAAATTAGCCGTGCCTGAGATTTCAGAATCTGATTTTGAGCATATTATCAATGAGATAATGGAGCTTACCATCGAGTGGCAAGGTATGGGTGAAGGCCAGTCCTTGACCCTAAAGTTTTAACGACTGAGCTATCAATAAGAGCGCGAATCTTCGCGCTCTTTTGCGACACACTCTAAACCGTTAAATACCCTCTCCTAGAAACACTTTGGAATAGCGCGGCTGTATCCAAGCATTATCGCCTTTACTGATCCCGAGCTGTTTAAATTGCACTTTGGACAGTTCAACGTGGATCAGTTGCTCATCGATTTCGGTCAACACTTCTAATCGTGCAACTGGGCCGACAATGGTTACTAGATCTAAGTTAACTTTTATAGCATTTTCCGTTGGTTGGGTTAAAACTTCGATTTCATGTGGACGTACATAGGCTAAACCTTGTTGTTCTTCTTCTCTCTCCGCATGTTCTGGTGAGGGAATATGAATATTGCCGATAGTGCTATGGCCGTGTTTTACCCTTGCGTGGAATAGATTTACGTTACCCAGAAATTCATACACAAAGGGATTGCTTGGGGTGTCATAGACTTCTTCTGGTGTGCCTTGCTGCTCGATACGACCTTTATTCATCACTACAATTTTATCTGCCACCTCGAGTGCCTCTTCCTGATCATGGGTGACAAATACCGTAGTCACATTGATTTCATCGTGTAAGCGTCTGAGCCAACGGCGTAATTCAGCGCGGACTTTTGCATCAAGTGCGCCAAAGGGTTCATCAAGCAGTAGGACTTTTGGCTCTACCGCCAATGCGCGTGCGAGGGCGATGCGTTGTCTTTGCCCTCCAGAGAGTTGTGATGGATAGCGATCAGCGGTCCAATCTAATTGGACGAGTTTGAGTAATGAATGCACCTTCTCGGCAATTTCCGCCTTGCTTGGGCGTGTTTTTCTTGGCCTGACCGTCAGTCCATAGGCCACATTTTCGAACACAGTCATATGCTTAAATAGGGCGTAGTGTTGGAATACGAAGCCGACGCCACGCTCACTCACATGTTGAGTGGTAATGTCTTCACCGTTGAATTTGACGATTCCGCTGTCGGCCTGCTCGAGTCCGGCAATGATACGTAATAATGTTGTTTTGCCTGAGCCAGATGGACCTAACAGGGCTGTTAACTCGCCTGTTTTTATCTCTAAGTTCACAGAGTCAACCGCGACAAAGTTACCAAAATGCTTATTAACTTGCTGGATATGTATGCTCATAGTGGTCTCTTCAATAAAGTAGTGCGCTTAGTGGGTTTTATGTTTACGTTCATCTTTCCACTCCACCATGCTTTTGAGCACGATAGTCACCAGTGCTAAGCCTGTGAGCAGGGACGATACTGCAAATGCGGCTGTAAACATGTATTCGTTGTAGAGCACTTCTATATGTAGCGGCATAGTATTGGTCTCACCGCGAATGCGACCTGACACCACAGCGACCGCACCAAACTCGCCCATTGCACGGGCATTACAGAGGATCACGCCGTAGAGTAAACCCCATTTAATATTCGGTAGCGTGACGTACCAGAAGGTTTTCAAACCATTGGCGCCTAAGGTTAGCGAGGCTTCTTCCTCATCTTTGCCCTGTTGTTGCATCAGTGGGATCAATTCGCGCGCCACGAAGGGTAAAGTGCCAAACATAATGACAATAATGATTCCTGGGACGGCAAATATGACCTTTAAATCATGGGCAGCGAGCCAAGGTCCAAACCATCCTTGGGCACCGAAGAGGATTACGAAAATCAATCCCACGACGACAGGTGAGATGGCAAAGGGCATATCAATAATCGAGATCAGTAAGGTTTTTCCCCTAAACTCAAATTTAGCAATAGCCCAAGCGATTGCTACGCCGAAAATGGCATTGGTTGGTACAACAATAATTAATACCAGTAACGTTAAGCGAATGGCTGCAAGCGCGTCAGGATCTGTGATTGCTTGCCACCAAACATTAATACCAGCCTCGAAAGCCCCGTAGAGTACGACCGCTAAGGGTAGAACTAAAAATAACGCGAGAAAACTTAACGCAAGGCCAATCAAACTCCACTTTATCCAAGGTGCTTCTGTGGTGGCGTGGTTGGTTGCCGGAGATAACGTGTTCATTCAGTTAGCCTCTTTTACTCGCCCACCACTGTAGGCTATTAATGATTAACAATAAGATGAATGCGGCTGCGAGCATAACTACGCCGATGGCGGCGGCACCGTTATAATCATATTGCTCAGCTTTGGAGACGATCAGTAGCGGAGTAATTTCGGTGCGATAGGGCAAATTGCCTGAGATAAAAATCACAGAACCATATTCGCCCACGGCTCTGGCAAACGCTAAGGCGTAACCCGTCAATAATGCAGGCAATACTGCAGGTAAAATGACTCGTTTTATCGTTGTGAATCGACTCGCACCAAGGGAGGCAGAGGCTTCTTCTAATTCCTTAGAAAAGTCGGCTAAAACGGGTTGAACGGTGCGAACTACAAAGGGCAAGCCTATGTAAGTTAACGCAATAACAACGCCTATCTCACTGTAGGCGACTTTAATGCCCCATAAATATAGATATTGGCCAACCCAACCCGTGGTTGAATAGAGCGTAACCAATGCAATACCAGCCACTGCAGTGGGTAATGCAAACGGGAGATCCACCAAAGCATCAACGACTTTCTTACCTAAGAACTGATAGCGCACAAGCACCCAAGCGACTAACGTACCAAAGACAGCGTTTATCGTGGCGCCAATAAAAGACGCCGCAAATGATAGTTTGTAGGAGGCTACAACCTGAGGATGACTAATAGCGACCCAAAAATCAGCCCAACTCATTTGCAGCGTAAACAGGAGCAATCCAGCCACAGGGAGTAGAAACAGGAGGCTTAAATATAAAACTGAGAAGCCCAAGGTAATACCAAAACCTGGCAAAACCGATTTCATAGCTGCCTTACTCATATTCTTATTCCATGGTGAATCAAGTAGATAAGCGGTTTCTCGTGGACGAAACCGCACTAAGTTTATTTACTGATTTTGCTTAAAATGGCATCGAAATAACCACCATCATTGAAATGAGTTTGTTGTGCCTTGTTCCAGCCACCGAAGACGTCATCAATAGTAAATAGGGTTAACTGGGGAAACTTATCCTTATATTGATTAGAAATGGTTGGATTAGCTGGGCGATAAAAGTGTTTTGCAGCAAGATGTTGCGCTTCATCAGAATAAAGCTGAGCCAAATAGGCCTCTGCCAGTTTGCGAGTTCCTTTGCGATCAACATTTTTATCGACAATAGTGACGGGTGGCTCTGCAAGAATACTGACACTCGGGACAATAATCTCAAACTCCCCTTTACCTAGTTGTTCGACAGCCAGAAATGCTTCGTTTTCCCAAGCGATAAAAACATCACCAATTTGTCGTTGTACAAAAGTATTGGTTGCACCGCGGGCGCCTGAGTCGAGTACAGGTACGTTTTTATAAATCTGCGTGACAAACTCTAATGCTTTTTCTTCAGAGCCGTATTGCTTCAGTGCATAACCCCAAGCGGCGAGGTAGTTCCAACGTGCCCCGCCCGAAGTTTTAGGATTCGGGGTAATAACCTCTACACCTTTGCGGGCTAAATCATTCCAATCATGGATATTCTTGGGATTTCCTTTACGTACTAGCAACACAATAGTTGAAGTGTAAGGGGAGCTATTATGCGGGAGGCGGCTTTGCCAATTTTCAGGAATTAAATCTGCTTTTTGTCTCAATGCATCAACATCATAGGCTAATGCTAGAGTGACAACATCTGCTTCTAAGCCATCGATAACTGAGCGAGCTTGCGAGCCTGAGCCACCGTGAGATTGACGAACGGTAGGAGTTTTATGGCCTTGTTTTTGCCAATATTGGCTGAAGAGTTGATTATATTCCCGATAGAATTCACGGGTTGGATCATAGGAAACATTCAATAGTGTATCTTCAGCGAGGGTAAGGAAACTAGCTGAGACCAAAACTAAGGTGAGTGTTGCTTTTTGTAGGTGAGATAAAATATTCATACCGAAATCCTCATATTATTTAATAAGGCTTCCGGTGGACCGGTCAGCGATGTTGGGTTGTCACTAATTATCTTTTTACAGCTACTTCGATTGGGATAATTGGTCTAATCGAAATTTCTCTTTCTTTTCTAGTTGGACTAATTTCCCATGGTGAAAGGTTAATTCCACCGTTCCAAACTCAATACGCCCGAGTAATTTTTCAAGGTTGTTGAGCAGCGTTGGAACTAAGGTTTGCTCTAACTCTTCTTTGGTTGCCATTGATGCCCTCATTTAGTGGTTTTTGACACCATAACGATGATTATAGGGTAACGTTGATAACTAAAAAGGTATATTTTGTGATTTTATATTCCATTTTGAAATAAGTGTGGTGTGATTTTGTCCTGAGCTATGTTTATGGATGGCATTGGTGGCACATTTTCATTTTTAAACAAAAAATTACCTACCAGAACATCAATCAGTGGCCATTGCCCATGCCCTGAATCCACATTGATATGGCCACTTAAGCCTAGGTTAATGGTCGGGAAACCAAAGGATTTGGCCAATGAAGCTGCTTGATTGAAAGGCATCCAAGGATCGTTTTCACTGGCAATCACTAGACCTGTGACACCAAGTGTTTGTTTCGGTAATAAATTCCTAATTGTCGGCGTATCATCGTGTTCGGGCAAAATATGGCCATTTTCTGAAAAACGTTCTGGTGAGGCAGGTGCAACTAAAATCGCCGCGACTACTCGTTGTGGATGACGAGCAATTGCTAGACTTGAGGCTAAGCAGCCAAAACTGTGGGCTAAAATGAGGATTTTCCCCTCGATGTTATCCATTGCACGGGATATTGCATCGGCCCAAATATGGATTTTTGGTTCTAGTAAGGGTAAGTCATTGACCCATAAAGATGATGTGTACTTTTGAGCAATCCAACTTTGCCAATGTAAGGGGCCGCTGCCACCAAATCCTGGCACTATTAATAACGTAGTCATATTGTTTCCTCCGAGTGTGTGTCGATACAACCTCACCGCATAAAACGATAAAGCCACATTTTAGGCTTCTCTATGACTATATAACTAATTTGGGTTATTAAAATCTGTTGATTTAGTTTATTTGGGAATATGAGATGAGTTTAGGATCTTAATCGAAAGATGGTTGGTCCTCACCAGCGCAACAATATGTCCAGAAGGTAGTTGTTTGTGGGACTAAACGGGAAGCTGTGCTTAATTAACTTCTGCTATGGATAATAAATGCACATCAAACAGATCGTTGCACCACTCACAGCATTGAATTGACTTGTAATAAACTCACTATTAACCCATCAATTAGCCCTATTGTCAGTACAACACGCAAGTTTGAGGGGACATTACTTGAATTTTTTGCTGTATTGATGGCATTTATCCATTACTTAACCTGAGTTGAAGTTAATTATTCCCGTTGGCGACGTTCTTGGCTCTGATTCGAGCGGCTTTGATTACGCTCCACACTGCGTGCTGCCTGCATGTGTTGGCGCGACTCACTCGGTCTTGTTCGCACTTCTTCCCGTTGTCTTGGCTGTACTTGACGGGGCTGCTCGATACGTTGCGGTTCGGCGCGTCTTACCTCGGGGCGAGCTTCCTGTCTTTGTGGCTGAGAGCGAGTCTCGACGTTACGCGGCTGCTGGTCTCGACTCTGGTACTGCCTTTGTGAGATATCCTTAGCTTGTTCCCGCGATGCCTTAGCCTGCATTTGCCTTACCTGATTATCATTGCGGACATTGTCGTTACGCTCTTTTTGGTAACCTTCCCTTTTGGTTTGCGCCGAGTTCGTCGGTGCCACGCGGCGCTCTTTTAACTCGGCTTGAGTATTCTGAAAGCTGGGCGCCCGCTCGCGGCTATAGTTATTGTCGCGGCTTAAGTTATTGCCTCTATCCTTATCATGGCTTTTATCATAGCCCTTGCTGTCTCGGTTATAACGTGTGTCTTGGTGTTCCCTTGATTTCGAGTACTGGCTGGTAAAGTGCTGGCTGCTGCCACTGGAGTGGGAGTCGCGGCCACGGAACTTGCTGTCAGCGTAGTAGCGCTCTTTTACCACGGGATTATGGTAAACCACGCCGCGTCTGTGCTCGGGTTTATGCTTCCAAGGTTGAGCACCATGACTGACAGAGTACCTTTCCCGTGGACGATAATGGTGGGAGTGATGGTGATCTATCACGACGACTTTATGGCGATGCCAATGAAATGAGCTAAAGAAGTAGTTAAAGGAAATATGGATCCCAGGCGACCAGTAAAAGTAGCTATGGCTTGGGCGGTAAGGGTAGCCAACATAGCCGCCAAACTCCCAATATACAGGCGGATAGGCCACACCCCAACGCCAAGTACCGTAAACTACGCGGGGGTCATAATAAGGCACATATACCACTTCGCGGCGTACAGGCTCGATGATGATCTGGTTATTGGCGCGAGTTACCGCCATATTCTCCATATTGGCTAAACTGTTGGCTTTATCCGCCTGCTGTCTGAGTGATTGAATACCGTCCATCACTTGCGCCTCATCGGCCAAGAAGGCTTCGCCAAGCCTTTGGGTCCAATCCAAATCTTCGCTCATTTTCTGTAAGACATTGGGGAAAGCCATGAGTGCTTTAACACTCGGGTCCCAGTCCTTGTCTTCGGTGCGAGACATCACTTGATCAGTCGACAACTTAGGATGATCTTCCAACCAACGTTGCGCTTGTACTACTTCGAGTGGATAGGTTGAGGCGATCAAAATATGGCTCAACAAACTATCGGGATAGAGGGCAATAGGCGCAAGCATCTGCTCGAGTTCGGCTTGGCTCAATGAAGCACTTGAACCTTGGCTAACGGATACGCCCGCAGCTTGCGTCGGCGCGGTGAAAGGCAGAGCAACTAAAGCCGCCGATAACACTAGCCATTTCCATCGATATAATCTGTTCATGGTTCGCTCCAATAATCCTATTTGCGGATGTTATTGGCATCATAGGCGCGTGAATATGAACATAAGCTGAAAGTATATTGTGCGGCAAAAGCGTGTTGTAGATTTATTTTCTTACCAATAAAACGATATATGATATTGAAAATAAAAGATTAAGCAGAATGGGTAAAGTTAACGGTAAACTTGGCTCCGCCTAAATTTTCTGAGCGGGAAACAGAAATTCGACCGTTATAGCTATCCACTAAATCGCGGACAATTGCTAAACCTATGCCGTTACCTTGATGGTAGGAATCGGCGCGGATCCCGCGCTCAAAGATTTGCGTTTGCAGGGTTTCGCTGATCCCTGGGCCGTCATCTTCGATACAAAGTTGCAATTGATAAGCATCGCCAGTGACGGTTAATTTGACCGTTGATTTGGCAGCTTTGCAGGCGTTGTCGAGTAAGTTACCTAAAATCTCGGTGAGATCGGCTTCATCGCCCTTAAAAACCGCTTGTTCAGCGATTTCGCCACCGAGGTTAATTTGCGGTTCTCGATAAATCTTGGCTAAGGTACGTAGCAGTTTATTGGCCACCTCATCAACCTTAATCCCTAAATGCCATGAGGCGGCCGCCGCAGTTTGGGCGCGTTTAAGCTGGTGGCTGATGATGCGACTGATGTTAGACACTTGTTCGCTCGAGGCTTCACTTAAATCCACCTGACTTTTAATCACCGCCAGTGGTGTTTTGAGGCTATGGGCTAAATCCGCAAGGGCATTGCGATAGCGCTTACGCTGGGTTTGTTCGGTATTGAGCAAGATATTGAGCTGCCTCGCCACCGCCTGTAACTCGCTGGGGTACTGGCTGCTCAGCTGGGTTGATTTACCTTGTTCCACATCGTGCAGCTCTTGGGTAAAGCGTGCCAGTGGTCTAATGGTCCAAATCAACCAGCTCAGCTGAAATATCAGCATCACGAGAATTAAGATCAGTAACCAAGTCCAAAGCTGTTGATTAAATTGAGCTATCTGCTGCTGAAATTCATGTTCATCTTTAATGATATGGATAGTCACTGGCACATTTTCATTCAGGCTGGCAAAGCTCACACTAAAGCTATAGATAAGGTGTGGCGCGCCCGCGAGGTCGATTTGCTCAAAGGCACTTTGGCCCGTTGGCGGAATGGTGAACTGTGCTGGTGGCGTGATGCCCATAAAGGATTGCGAATGCCAGACGATGCTCTGTTTATGCTCCGCATCTTCGGTGGTGGCTATGGCATAGAGGCCTGATTGAATAAGGTTAAAGCGGTTCTCGAGCACTAATTCAGGAATGAAAATCCGTTTGTTTTCGACTTCAGTCACCGCTAATACTGAATATACATAGGCACTTAGCTCATTTTTAGCGGCACTCTTTACCTGTTCAGCAAAGGCGTCATTGAGGGCGACCCCAATCAGCGGCAGCAGCACCAATATAAACAACAGCGCGCTGAGGACGAGCCGAGTCTTTAAGGAGTTGAGTAACTGCCAGACAAGCGCGCGTTTACTCATCAGTACCTTGCTCAGGAGCAATGACTCTTAAACGATAACCCTGGCCGCGCAGGGTTTCGATTAGATTGTATTGGTTATCGGGGTCGAGCTTTTTGCGTAAACGGCGGATAAAGACTTCGATAACGTTAGAGTCGAGGTCAAAATCCTGATCATAAATATGTTCGGTGAGTGCTGTTTTAGATTTCACTTCACCTTGATGCAGCATAAAAATCTCAAACAGCTTGTATTCAGAGCCGCTGAGGGTAACGAGTTCGTCCCCTTTGCGGACCTCTAAGCTACTGGTATTTAAACTAAAGGGACCGTTAGTGATGATTGGACTTGCTTTACCTGCCGAGCGTCGGATCAGTGCTTTAAGGCGGGCAACCAACTCCTCGGGATGAAACGGTTTAGTGAGATAATCATCTGCACCGGCATCGAGGCCTTCGACTTTATCTTGCCAGCTGTCGCGCGCGGTTAAAATTAAGATCGGGAAAGCGCGCTCTTTTTGGCGAATGCGGCGGATAAGGCTAATACCGTCGAGTTTAGGTAAACCGACATCGATAATGGCGGCGTCATAGTTATATTCAACGGCTTGAAACAAGCCTTCTTCACCGTCGCTGGCGACATCAATGCTGTAATGGGCATCCAGCAAGTGCTGTTTTAAGTTGGTTTGCAGTGCTACGTCGTCTTCAACGAGTAAGAGTCGCATATTAATTCCTCGACACGCGTCCTGTGGCGGCATCCACCGAAACTGAAAAAACCTGGCCATCATTATTGAGGATTTTGACGCGATAGCCTGAGCCGCTCGACTGCACGCTGAGCACTTTGCCTCGATATTGACGCTGCGCCATAGCCACGGCTTGGTCTGGACTATTCACCACAAGGCGGCGCTGCTCATTCTTAACGCCTTGGTCGCGCGATTGATTGCGATCATCGTGTTTATCATTGCCCGCTATGCAGCCAAAGGAGGCACATAAACAAGCGACTAGGGTCAGTGTCAAACCAAGTTTCATATCTGTTACCCGTACAGGTTCGGCGATCTTAAGTAAGTGGCGAGCTTGATAGCTTATCGAGTCGACTAAGAATACCTCATCACCATAACAAACACATAGAGATCAGCCAATTGGTAAACACAATTCCTTTAAAATTCACTGTGATTCGTGGGATTTTATCGAGTTAATCCTCATCGAACCTCTTTACATATCAGGAGTCATATCCTGTGACATATTAGCAGTGTTAACCACAGCAGATGAATTAAGGCTGAACAGTAGTGTTGCTCTGAAATACAGCAGATTTTAATGTTCAGCTTATGTTCACCTTGAGTGCCCTCTAATGTCACCAATTTGAGCGGATTATCCAATGGGGTATTCAAGATGAACACAGTGAAACAACAAGTTATCGCAACCACGACGTATGTGAAGGCTGTGGTATTGGCCAGTGCATTTCTGGCATCGACAATGGTGAGCGCGCAGCCGAGCGACGAGTCAAACTTGGCGCCTTTTAGTGCAGCGAGTATTGGGATGATGAAAAAGACCGATGCCGAGCAAGCCGTCAAGCAAGAGCAGCAAGCCTTAAGCCTATTGCAACAGTCGGCTCCCGCTCAAAGTGTAGCGGAAGCTACTGCCGCTGCGGTTAAATCGCTGGCGCCGTCCTTCTCGGCACAAGGTGCGAATGTTCAGCGAGTACAATTGATGGGTGCAACTCCCATGACTCGCGAACAAGTGATCGCCAAACATACGAGTCAGCCGATCCCCAGTTCAAGCGCCGCCACTGAAGATCCCTATCGCGCCCCTATTTATCACAGCTTTGCGATTTTTGATGCCAGCAGCCGTTTGTTTGAAGACTTTGATTACGATGGGTTTTATCAAACCTTTAGCGTAACCTTCGATGTAGATGTGTTTGGTGCATATCTTAATGAGCGCGCCGACCTGTTTGCCGAGTTATACCTCAGCCGTAACGGTGGTCCTTGGGTGCATTACTACACCACGGACGTGTTTACCATCTACGGTGACTCGACTCAGGATGATTACGAAGTACTGACAACCCTCTACACTGGCTATCAAACGGATCACTACGATGTATTAATTGATATTTATGAAGTGGGTTATAGCGATATTGTTGCGACTATTAGCGCCGATGATACCGATGGCTTATATGCCTTGCCGCTAGAAAGTCGTGACCGCGATAGCTCTGGTGAGGTAATTATTGTCGAAGAAGGCGGCGCAGTTTCTTTCTTTGCTCTGCTTGGCCTTGGGTTGCTGGCGGCAGCCCGTAATCGTGTAAAATGGATTAATACTCTGAAATAAAATCTTATGTAAATTATCACAATTAATACTTGAGTAATACCGACTAAATTAAAAAGCAGTGTATCTATCGATGCGCTGCTTTTTTACTTCGAAATGTTTATAACAAAACCAGCAGAAATCATATGCTTGCTTTCTACCCAGCTTGATTCTTGCTATTGTTTAAATGAATTTATAAAACAGTTGGTTGTGAATGATTTTGCCAAGCGTATGTGTATGCACACGATATAAATATTAGGGCTTACGAGGCAAGCTGATGGAGTTTTCTTGTTTAACTCAGATTGTTAACACTGAACAAGATTTAGACTTACTTCCAACTAGTTCTGAATGGGCAGTTGTAGATTCTAGTATTTCTGTCGATCATGGTTGGATTACTGAGGATGAGTTTAATCAGTGTCTTGGACAATTTATTGGACAACAGGTTTTTGCCTTTGAAACGTTTGTACGGATTTACAAATCAACAAATATTCAAAAGCGTTTAGAGGATTCATTCGTTTTAAGTTGGTCGAATTTTAAAAAATTCCAAGAAACTACAGACATCTTGTTTGTTTACGTGGTTTCTAAACAACTAAACTGGGTATTTTATGCAAATAGGGACAAGTGGTATTTTGCTGTACATCCCTAATAACTCGAGTTGGAACTTAGGACTCTTGCGACACGCACAAGTTTCGCGCATGTGCGGGGTGTTATATGTCAAGGACATCAAATGAAAAGTCAGCTATCGCCCGAGGCAAGTGCCCACCTTGAGGTCTTGCGTCAAGCAATATTGCTTGCGAGAACTATAAGTTGGGATAACTTAAATGGTGAAAAATCAGAGTGTGTGGCAGATTTAATGGATGCTGTACATAACATTCCGTCACACATTGAATCACCATTGAATTCAGATCAAGATTTTATCCAAATGTATTATGTTGCTTTTGATAGGAAGCACCCTATGAGCATATCCTTGGTAAATATCTATAGAGGATGTTTGTAGTTGTTAATTGTATATAATCAAGCCTGCATAGCTTCCGTTGGTCTCTGATCTCGTTCCATTCGGCCGCTGCTGGCGGCGTTGTGTGGCAATAATTGAGTAGCAAGTATGGGTGAGCACTCCAAGTTAGAAAAATACATCATTGCTAGTGATGTTGGCGGTAGTAGGGATGGTATCGGAATAGAAGTTTATTCTGGTAGCGAAATACTTATGGAAGTCTTCCGGGATGATACTCAAAAGACCCGAGAGGTCACCTTATACAAAAAGGACCTTGATCTTGAGCTTGTTGAGCAGGCAATTGCTCTATTCAAAAAGGAAATCCCGTGGGAATTTCAATAATGACATCGGCACGCAAGTCACCACATAACAAGATCCTGCTGCTAGCAACCTTTGCCGCTTGGCACCGCTGTGGACGTTCGTTATAACCCTCTTAAGGATAGTGTGAATTCACTGGATGAATACAAATCGATGATTGATGAACTCGTTAAACGAAGTCGTTCAGTTAAATCAGAGTGGGTGAAGAAAGGTCAATTTCCAGCAACATCGGAAAACGAGGAAATAAATAATCTCTTAGTTAGTTTATCCACAGAGCAAAAGAACCTTATTGCTAGGTTAATAAATGAAACTAAATCGAGTGGAATCCATGATACTTTGGCTTACTTTAGCGAACTTCAACACTTAAGCAATCTCACAATCTCTATCAACGGCAAAGAGTTACCTAATCAGCCTTTTGGGACAGAGTTAAATTTTGATTATTGCGCAAGGCAATCAGGAGATGATTGGCCGGAGTGATAATCTGCCGTTCAATATGAGTTGGTTTGTGCTGATTTTGGCCAACAATTTTCCGCCTTTGGCGATGCAAGACTAAGCAACTCTCGTTATTTATCGGTACTTTGTTCCCTCTGCTACAAATCCCCCCTCTTTCTCTCTGTGTTTATCATTTCGGATTCGGGCTAGTATGGTCGAGTTACGTTAACTAAAGGAAGAGAGACATGATTGCTCAAGGTCAAAAATTACCAGCGGCGACGCTAAGCCAATTAACAAAAGATGGCATGGTAAATCATCAAGTTACCGAGCTGTTTGCGGGTAAAAAAGTGGTGTTATTTGCAGTGCCTGGTGCTTTCACACCAACCTGTTCTGAAGCGCATTTGCCCGGTTATGTGGTGCTGGCCGATCAGTTTAAAGCCAAAGGCGTTGATTTAATTGCCTGCGTATCGGTAAACGATGCCTTTGTGATGAAAGCGTGGGGCGAAGCGCAAAATGCGTCTGAACTACTGATGTTAGCCGATGGCGATGCCAGCTTTACTAAGGCGCTCGGATTAGAGATGGATACCGCTGGCTTTGGTGGTGTACGTTCACAACGTTATGCGATGATTATCGATGATGGCGTGGTGACGTTACTGAATGTAGAAGCACCTAAGTCATTTGAAGTGAGTAAAGCCGAAGTGGTGTTGGCGGCTTTAAGTTAAGATAAGCGGATGCCCCTGCGCTTATGGGGCTGATGTGTCGCTTGCTTGAGCGAGAACAATAGCCAGTAGGGCGTGTTAACGTTTCGAGATTAGATTTTGTTCGTTCTGGCAAGCACGTGCTCGCGAAACGAGGAATGATGTGTAGTTATTCTACTCAAATGACGAGCGGCTCTTATGACAGAAAGTAAGAGCAAGTGCTTGCCAGACGAACCCTTCGGGCAGCATTTGGCTGGCGTTTCTGCTGCGTTATCGTCCGTTTATGTAGAATAACTACACAGCACGGACTTTGCCTTGCATAAAAGCCAGCCAAATTGCTGCAAAAATAACCCTGAAACGTTAACACGCCCTAGATGAGGCTGGCTTTTTTATTCGGGCTTTTTATACGGTTATTGAACGAGTTGAATGCTGTCGGCATCGATAGTGACTTCTGACCAGTCCTTATCCACTTCACCGCGAATAATGACTTGGGTTTCAGGCGTGACGGTATGTCCGAGCCACAGATCATCGTCAATTTCAATTTTAATCTCTCCCGTGCTGTCACGGAAAATATAATCATCGTGGCCAATTGAAGACATGATATGGCCGGTTAACTCCACTTGAGTGTCATCGCTGGCATTGAGCGCACTGACGACATCATGAATGATTTGCCGTGCACTAGGGCCTTGAAAGCCGCCACGTAATTGGGGTTCGCCCGTTGTTGGTTGAAATCCAGCTTGGCTGCACAAGGCACTCAATGACAATGTGATTGCTAACATGCTTAAGGTGATTTTATTCATCTAAATGTCCTCTTTCTAATCTTACGCCGCTGGGCGACTCATCTGCGGCGAGTATCATGCCAAGACGAGCGTGAAGCAGTTGTGAAGAATTTAAGCGGATTCATTTAGATGCTGTTGTGGCTCGCCGTTATCCATAAATTGGATTGTTGCCAGATAGTCATTCCCTAGGCTTTGGGCCGAAAAGTGCCACCCCATACGCTCGCAGACACGTTCAATAATAATCAAACCACAGCCATAGCCAGTTGGCTCGGCGCTGTGATGGCTAAGCGGATTTTTTATGGTTAGTTGATTGTTATTCAGCGTGATTTCAATATCGCCACTGCTGTAGTTAAAGGCATTTTTAATTAAGTTGCCTATCACTATGTCCACAAAACTCACCGGTGCGCAAATGGCGGTATTTTCGTTAACGCTGAGCTGATAGCGGATTTCGTGTTTGGCAAAATGCTGCGCCATTTCACTTAATAGCTGCGTAAGTCGTGCGGCTAAATCAACTTGGTCATAGTGTTGCGATTCAATCTGTTCCTTACCTAATAACAAAAAGGTTTCGGTGAGGGTTTTCATTTGTTGGCTTGCGTAATCAATGCGGGCAATGGCTTTGTTAGCGATCCGCTGCTGGGCTTCGTTCCCGTTGTTTGGCAGTTTTTTAAGTAATTCTGTCGAGCCTTGGATCACCATAATGGGCGTGCGCAGTTCATGGGAGGCAAAGCGGCTAAACTCCTGCTCCCGAGTAAAATAGGCGGCAATTTTGGCTTTATTTTCCAGTAGCGTTTGTTCGATATGGCGGGTTTCACGGTAGGGCGTGCTAGGGATAAAGCTTGGCTCCTCTGGCGTCAGCGCATTGATTTTGCGTTCAATTTCAAAAAATGGTGCCGATAGTAGCCGCACAAAATATAAGCCATAGGCCATGATGAACAGCAGTAAACCTACTCCGAAGAGGGATATCAAAATATGCAGCCTGTCCTCATATCCATCGAGAAAGTCATCCGCATCATCCTTATACACCACATACAATAAACCTTGTCCTGATGGGTGCGGCGAAATCAAAAAGTGCTTATCTTCGGCGCCCAATTGGTGCTCATAAAAACCCGTTTGTTGATAAGCTTGCAGCCATTGCGGCACAAACTCTTTGCTCCAATAGGTGGTGAGTTCGTGGATATCGGGGAGCTGGGCTTTATCGCCAAATCGTTGATAGTTTTTTTGGTATTCGCGGGTTTCGGTCGCCAGTTTGTGTTCAAGGCTAATGACCTCAATTTGTTCTTCGGCGATATAAATCAAACCCCAGAAAATCGCGAACATTAGGCTCGTGAGCACTAAAAACGTTAGGCGAATTTTTTTGTATAAGCTCGGTAATGGCTTAGGGGAGGAGTCGGTAACCTTGGCCATGAATCGTCTCTAGTTTGGAATCTGTAAAGCCCTTATCCAATGCACTACGCAGGCCGTAAATATGGCTACGAAGCGCGTCGCTACAGGGGGCTTCGTCACCCCAAACCGCATCGATAACTTGTTCTTTACTCACAATGGCGGGGGCATGTTTGAGCAGTAGCGTCAAAATCGTGCGTTGGATTTTACTCAGCTTGATTTCCTTACCCGCGCGGCATACTTGCTGCGTTGCGACATTTAAGCTGATTTCACCAAAGCGCAATATACCTACATCTAAACGCGGCCCGCGGTTATGCAGTGACCGTAGACGCAGGCATAGTTCTTCCATGGCGAAGGGTTTATTTAAAAAGTCATCACCGCCCGAGGTAAAGGAGTCAATTTTGTCCTGCAGGCTATCTCTAGCGGTTAAAAACAAAATCGGCGTATTACAAAACAGCTCTTCGCGCAGTTTTTTGACCGTACGAATACCGTCTAATTTGGGCATCATAATATCCATAATGATCACGTCATAATGGTTTTGCTGTATTAAATTGATGGCGCTTTCACCGTGATAGGCGCAGTCAGCAATAATGCCTTCGAGGGTTAAATAGTCCATGATTGTTTCTATAACATCATGATTGTCATCAACAATTAATACTTTCATTAGTTATCTTCATTTCTTCACGTTTGCTTGACGTTTCCCATACTAAGATGCCAGCCGTTGATTTAACAAGGTAAATAAGGGAGAAAAAAATGAATAAGCACTTAGTAGGTATTAGCGCATTACTATTAACCGCTTGTGGTGGCGACGGTTCATCAACGGATGTGACGCCACCTCCCGCGAATTTACCCGCTAAAGTGATGGGGACTGTGACCCAGGTGTCCGCAGACCATCAACAGATCACTGTGAATGGATACAAGATTAATATCGCCAATGCAGATATTCGTTATCAACAACAACCACTGGATGCCAAAGCAATTCAAGTGGGGATGCGCCTAGATTTGGTTAACCAAGGTCAGCAGGCTAAAACGGTTGCTGTCGATCCTGCGCTGGTCGGTGAAATCAGTGCCATCAATCAAAATAATATTACGGTCAATGGCATACAGTTAGCCGTTGCATCAGCTAGCCAATATAAAAAGGGCGATTGGGTAGCGGTAAATGGCTACCCCACAGTGGTCGGACAATGGCAGGTAGAGTCGATTAACCTTTTCCCTAATCTCGCAATTGCTGAAATTGAAGGTCGAGTAACAGAGCTTGATCCTGTTATGCAGCAATTCCGCCTAGGCTCAGCCTTGATCGATTACGCCAATGCCGAGTTAGAAGGGCAGTTAGCCGAAGGTGTGTGGGTTGAGGTTGAAGGTCAACAGGATGGTGCCGTATTTAAGGCCCATGAAGTCGACGTAGAAGATGCGAGTGATGTGCCGACGTTCAACGAGATGGAGTTAGAGGGCACAGTAACTTGGGTTAACCAAGACAAGAGCCAGTTTGAGCTTAATAGCCGCACACGACTCTATGTGAATGAACAGACTCAATTTGAAGATGGTAATCGCACCAATTTGCTGGAAGGTAAGCGCCTAGAGGTGGATATTCAATCTACTGCGCAGGGCCTGTGGGCCAAAGAGGTCGACTTTGAAAGTTCAGATGCGGGTGGCCCATTACCCGATTTAGGCAACAAGTTTGAGCTTGAAGGGCGAGCTACGCTCGATAGCGATAACCAGCTACAAATCAATGGCTTTACCTTTATTATCGACGCGAGAACCCAGTTTGATGATGGCTTAACCCTTGCAAATCTTGATCAAAAATGGCTGCAAATTGAAGGTGTTGAATTAGCCGATGGCCAATGGCTAGTGAAGGAAATTGATCTTGAACAGCAGAGTAATGAGTTGGATCTAAACGGAAAGGTGAGCCAGAACAGTCTGTGGGGTTACCATGCTAGTGATGCCTCATTAGCAAGCTTTGATAGTAAATGGGTTAATGTGGAATGTCAGTTTGATGGCATGCAAATCCACAGTTGTCGCATTGACGACTAATGCCTGTTAACGACTAACGCTCGTTAACCCCTGCAAATGGCAGCGAGATTATTTTCTCGCTGCCATTTTTTATGTGCTTAAGCTTAAGCCGCGCGCATTGGCACGACACGACTGTCGGCAATACCTAAACTGGTTTCGATATTTTCCACGCTTTGCTGCACTTCTTGGGCGATGACTTCGCTCTGCTGCGAACTGGTTTGCGCTTGGTCTTTCAGGTTATCCATGCTGCGAACAAATTCATCGAGGTAATCCACCTGTTCCTTGGCGTTGAGCGAGCCTTGTTTGGCGGTATTGGCCATTTCACTCGCTTGATTTTGTACGGTTTGTGCCATTTGCCATAGGCTTTGTGCCCGCTGTTTTTGGCTATCGGTCGCTTGGGCAATGCCATCGACACTCTCGCCGAGAGCAAGGTTAGATTGGGTGAGCTGATGCAGGATTTTCACAATTTCATTTAACGATACCTGAGTACGTTGGCTAAGGCTGCGCACCTCATCGGCGACCACGGCAAAACCGCGACCTTGCTCGCCTGCACGGGCGGCTTCGATAGCGGCATTAAGTGCCAGTAAATTAGTTTGCTCGGCGATATTGCCAATTACATCAATGATTTTTGCCACATCTGCCACTGAGTTATTCAGGCTTTCGAGCGAGGCATGGCAAAGGCCAACCGCCGTTTGGGTTTGCTCTGTGG
The DNA here is from genome assembly GCF_012843185.1 of Shewanella sp. DNRA4. Classification (NCBI taxonomy): domain Bacteria; kingdom Pseudomonadati; phylum Pseudomonadota; class Gammaproteobacteria; order Alteromonadales; family Shewanellaceae; genus Shewanella; species Shewanella sp. DNRA4. Next base: position 149,733 of record NZ_JABAIP010000004.1, on the reverse strand, counting down.
CACTCAGTACCGCTTCGGCCTCGGCTTGGCTCGACTGCATTTGGCGCATGGTTTCGACCGCACTCTGCTCGACTAGAGCCGAGGTATGACTGACCTCATTGGCGAGGCTACGGATATGCTCGGTTTGCGACTGCGTGTCGGCGACTATGGTCTGAGTGTGTTCGGTGTGCTGCGACAGTTGAGTAATGCGCGCGACCAACTGACTTAAGGATTGAGAAACCTTAGTCATTTGTTGGCGTTGGAGTTCATCTTCCTGTTCAAAACGATGCAGTAGCTGATTAAAATGCCCTGCAATTTGGCCGGTTTCGCAGCGGCGATTGATGTCCAAACGTTCACGGCTGTTGGACTCGCTTAATTGCATAAAGGCTTGATTGAGGCGTTTAAGGGGTTTAACCACGCGGTTCTGTTGCAGGATTAAATAGCCGATAGCAAACAGCGCCATAATCGAAACCATTGCATAAAGAATGACTTGTAACTCATATTTGAGCTGTTGGTTTTTGGCGGCCTGTGCCTCACCGAGGGCAATGAGCTGCTGTTCAACTCTGCCAATCGCTTGAATTAATTGCGCTTGCATCTCCTGATTGGCTTGCAGCAATTGGTGGGTGTTGGCGACTTCTTTATTGTATCGATTGGCAAGGCTTAGCAGCTCGTAGCGATCATTTTCGCCCACTTCAATTTGCTGCGGCTCACTTGCGCCGAGGGCAAATTCATCGGCTTCCTGTTGTTCATATACACCGATTAATGGCAGGGTGTTGAGTTGATCGCGCCATTGGTTAAGTGCTTTACTGGTGCTGTCGAGAATGTTCTTAAGTTGCTGGTTTTTATCAATGAGATAGCCATCGGTAAGCTGCGACAGTTGATAAACAATGCTGGGAAAGTCACGGCTTAATTGCAAATATTGCTCGGCTATTGCTGCATTAACGGCTAAGCCTTTGTCGGCATAGCTACCAAGCCTGCGGTTATAGTCGAGCATTTCGGATTCGGCGTGGGCCAGCAGTTGTCTTGGGTTGCCTGCGAGTTTGCCCGCCGCGCGGTATTTAGTGTCTAAGTCTTGAATGAATTGATTCAGGCCGGCCTGTAATTCCTCATCGGCATTACCTGATGCGGCAAGGTTGAGTTCGCTGAGTTGGTTTTTGATTTTGCTCAGCTTGGCTTTGGCTTCTTCGAGTTGGGTCGCGTTGCCGCTGGTTAAATAGCCATCAAGATCGCGGCGAACGCCTACGAGAAAGTCCTGTTGCAGGCCTTGGAGTACTTGGGTTTGTTGCTCAATCTGCTGTCTTTGATCGCTACTCCAAAGTACTACTGCTGCTAATAATCCCGCAAGCAATAACAACAGCGCTGAAGCAGTACGTGACAAGGTCGAAATCTTCATGATGCAATCTTCATTGGAAACTTAAGGTAAGTTAACTTCCTAAAGTTTATGAATTTCGCGTGACATAAATATGACAGAACCAATCAAATGTCAGCGTTGTCATTATGATTTTGGGATTATTCTAGCGGTAGCCAAACTTGGGCTTTTAAACCGCCTGCGGCGCGATTCGAGAGGGTAATTTGGCCTTGGTGGCGGTCGATAATTCGTTTGATGATGGCGAGCCCAAGCCCTGAGCCGACACTGCCACGGGCAATATCACCTTGGGTAAAAGGTTGGAAGAGTGTAGGAATTTGTGATTCATCTATCCCTGGGCCATTATCTTCAACGCTAAAGCCGATGCGTTTGCCGTCAAATTGCGAGCTTATCCGCACCCAGCCGGAGCCATAACGAAAGGCGTTTTCAACTAAGTTGCTCAACACCCGCTTAATCGCCAGCCCTTGAAATAAGGCCTCGGGGCAATCGCTCAGCACGACTTCAATTTCACCGTCGCGGTTGGCTTCGGCTTGGGCAATATCTTGAATGAGTTTATTGATTTGCCCGGGCTCGCGGCTGGCTTCCTGATCTTGGCGAATATAGGCAATAAATTGGCTGATAATGGCATCCATATCTTCAATATCGTTGACGATACCGTCTTTAAGATATTGATCTTCTTCAACCATCATCTCAGAGGCAAGGCGGATGCGGGTCAGCGGCGTGCGCAAATCGTGGGAAATTCCCGCCATCAACAGTGCACGATCTTGCTCTAGCTGCTTCATGCTATGGGCCATTTGGTTAAAGGCGTTGGTCACTTCCACCAGTTCGCTGGAGCCTTTAAGCGGCAAAGGATCGGGAAACTCGCCACGGGACACCGAGATCGCGGCTTTTTGTAAGCGCCTTAATGGTCTGTTTTGCTGGCGAGCAAACCACCATCCGCCGGCAACACTGAGTGCGCCGATCACCATCAAGTACAAGGTCAGTGGCGACAAGTCGGAAACATTTTGCCCAATCAGCGGCACTTTAATCCACACAGACGGCGCCTGCGGTGGGCGGATCCAAATTTGCAAAACACTGCCGTGGGTAACACGGACTTCGGCATCGCCACCGAGATATTCCGACATCTGTGATGACCAAAAACCGTAGTAGGTGGCTTGTTCGATGCCCGCTTCACGGGCTTGCTGTTGGTTATACACCTTCATACCATCGTCGCGGACTTTGGCATTGAGCGCATCGACTATGGTTAAATGCTCGCGGCCGATATCGACACCATCGACAAATAACAGATTGATTTGACGGGCGATTAACTGGTTGATTTGTTGATAGCTGGGTTTCAACACATACACAGCGACAGTGACATAGGACACCAGCTGATTGATCAGCAGCAAACAACCAATCAGCAGTACCGTTTGACTAAAGGCGCTGCGCGGAAGGAGTCGCTGCCACCACTTAAGTTTCATAGTCGTGCCAAAAAAGCGTCAACAACAGGCCAAAAGCAGCTCATCGACGGGCGGCACCGTCGGGTACAAATACATAGCCTAATCCCCACACGGTTTGAATGTAGCGCGGATTAGCGGGGTCTTTTTCAATTAAGCGCCGTAGACGCGATACCTGCACGTCAATCGAGCGCTCGAGCGCCGAATAATCACGGCCACGGGCGAGGTTCATCAGTTTGTCCCGCGATAACGGTTCCCGTGGATGGGTAACTAACACTTTTAATACCGCAAATTCGCCACTGGTCAGCGCGATGGCTTCATCACCGTGGTACATCTCGCGGGTTGCTAGGTCGAGGGAAAACTCACCAAAGCTAATTTCGGCTTCTTGTTGCGCGGGCGCGCCGGGCACATCCTGAATTTGGCGGCGCATCACCGCTTTAATCCGCGCTAATAATTCCCGTGGGTTAAAGGGTTTTGGTAGATAATCATCGGCACCGAGTTCTAAGCCGATAATGCGGTCGACTTCATCGCCTTTGGCGGTGAGCATCACAATCGGAATGGTGCTGCCCTGTTGGCGCAGACGACGGCAGATAGATAAGCCATCTTCCCCGGGCAACATCAGATCGAGCACAATCAAATGAAAGTTTTCTCGCTCCAGTAAACGGTCCATCTGCTCAGCATTGGCCGCACTGCGTACCTGATAGCCTTGCTCCATCAGGTAACGCTCGAGTAGTGCTCGTAGGCGCATATCATCATCGACAACGAGGATTTTCGAGGTTTCTTGTCCCATGGGATGTCCTTAAATTGCTCGGATTATTGCTTTTATTTTTTATGCCGTCATACAACAAAGATTAACTGGCTGAAATTGAAAACGAATCTGCCAAGAATGCGCTTAATATAGCTGGATTCAATCTGAGCGACTAGCTCATGATGTAAGCCAACCACGGTCGAATGCGACAAATTGCCAACTCATGTTAATACTAAGCAAATGAAATTGCATGGGAATCGTTGAATATATTCACTATACATATGAAATTGTAACTAAATTGGCATTTCTGGCAGCGGTGCTTTTTGCTAGTCCTTAACTTTGGCGGCGACTCTGAGTATCATCAGTGCCACGCCTGTTTAAAATTATGCTCGTTGTTAGTTAACTATAGAGTCTTAACATGAAAGCGCATTTGATCACCCGCCAAGGCTGGATGACCTTAGATAAAGAATTAAAATACCTGTGGAAGGAATATCGCCCGCAGATCACCCTCAAAGTGCAAGAGGCCGCCGCGCAGGGCGATCGAAGTGAAAATGCGGATTACACTTACAACAAAAGGCTTTTGCGTCAAATAGATAGTCGTGTCCGCTATTTAGTTAAGCGCCTCGAAGAGCTTAAAATTGTCGATTACTCGCCGCAGCAGGAAGGCAAAATTTACTTTGGCGCTTGGTTTGAGCTTGAAAACGACGCCGGTGAGCGGGTGCGTTATCGGATTGTCGGTAAAGATGAGCTCGATACTAAACTGGGTTATATCACCATTGATTCTCCCATGGCGCGGGCACTTATCGGCAAGCAAGTTGATGATGAAGTGGTAGTGCAAACGCCCTCAGGCCCAAAGACATGGTATATCAACGAAATCCGTTATACGCCGTTCGAGATTCCGCTTGACTCGATGTGCGAGGGCGAGGGCGAATAAGCCTTGCGAGATCAAACTCTCGGCGATTTTCAGCGGCAAATCGCTCGCATCATATGAAACAACGACTGCGCCTGTGGTATCTTGGGCGCAATTAGGATTAATCAAACCGTTAGGCACGATACTTTATTTATGCAGACTATTGCCCAAATTATTGCACAGGAACTCAATGTTCGTGAGCATCAAGTCACTGCCACCATAGATTTGCTCGACAATGGTGCTACTGTTCCCTTCGTTGCCCGTTACCGTAAAGAGGCGACTGGTGGTTTAGACGACACCCAGTTACGTACGCTGTACAGCCGTTTAGGTTATTTGCGTGAGTTAAATGACAGACGTCAGGTGATTTTATCCAGCATTCAAGCGCAGGGTAAATTAACGCCTGAGTTGCAACGGGAAATCGAAGGCGCCGATAGTAAAACGCGTCTCGAGGATCTGTATCTTCCCTTCAAACCTAAGCGTCGCACTAAGGGCCAAATTGCCATTGAAGCGGGATTAGAGCCGCTGGTCGAAACCTTGTTAGCGGATCGCAATGCCGATATTGAAGCATTGGCTGCGGGTTATCTGAATCTAGAAGCGGGTTTTGCCGACACCAAAGCGGTATTGGAAGGTGCCCGTTATATCCTGATGGAGCGCTACGCCGAAGATGCGGAATTACTGCGTAAAGTTCGCGAACATTTAAGCCAAAACAGTGTGTTAGAGAGCCGTGTTATTGCCGGCAAAGAGAAGGAAGGCGCGAAGTTTCGCGATTATTTCGAGCACAACGAACCTTTGGCCAAAGTGCCATCTCACCGCGCCTTAGCTATGCTCCGTGGCCGTAATGAAGGCTTCCTGTCGTTATCGATGAATGCCGATCCTGGCGCAGAGGCGGGTCAAGGCAGTTACTGCGAAGTCATTATTAGTGAGCATTTAGGCTTAAAGCTGGGCGATAGCAGTCTGGATCAGTGGCTCAAAACGGTCGTTACTGCCACGTGGCGAATTAAAATTGCCCTGCAAATGGAAACCGAGTTTATCTCGCAAATGCGTGAGCGCGCCGAAGCGGAAGCCATTAACGTATTTGCCCGTAACTTAGGTGATTTGCTGATGGCCGCGCCAGCGGGCGCCAAGGCAACCATGGGCCTAGACCCAGGTCTACGTACTGGCGTTAAAGTCGCCGTGGTGGATAACACGGGTAAGTTGGTGGCACACACCACGATTTTCCCCCATGCACCACAGAATTTATGGGACAAGTCGATTCGTACCCTCGCCAACTTAGTGCAAATGCATAAGGTAGAGTTAATCGCGATTGGTAACGGCACCGCCTCCCGCGAAACCGATAAATTAGCGGCTGAGTTGATTACCAGCCTCAAGGATAGCCAACCACAGCTGACCAAAGTGATGGTGAGCGAAGCGGGCGCCTCGGTGTATTCCGCATCAGAACTGGCGGCATTAGAATTCCCTGAGCTAGACGTTTCGATTCGCGGCGCGGTCTCAATTGCCCGTCGTTTACAGGACCCATTAGCGGAACTGGTGAAGATTGAGCCTAAGTCTATTGGCGTTGGTCAATATCAACACGATGTGAGTCAAAGCCAGCTTTCTAGCTCGCTCGAAGCCGTGGTCGAGGATTGCGTAAACGGTGTGGGCGTGGACTTAAACATGGCGTCTGTGCCTTTGCTATCGCAAGTTGCAGGTTTAAATAAAACCTTGGCCAAAAACGTGGTGGATTACCGCGACGCCAACGGCGCCTTCAAAAATCGTAAAGAGCTGTTAAAAGTACCGCGTTTAGGCCCTAAAGCCTTTGAGCAAGCCGCAGGCTTTTTACGTATTCGTGACGGCGATAATCCATTGGATATGTCAGCGGTTCACCCCGAAGCCTATTCGTTGGTCGAAACGATTGCCAAGACCAAACAAGTCGATGTGGCGAGCCTTATCGGCAATTCAGAATTATTACGCAACATCAAACCGCAGGAGTTTACGACTCCTGAGTTTGGTCTGCCGACAGTGACCGACATCCTTAGCGAGCTGGATAAACCTGGCCGTGACCCCCGTGGCGAGTTTAAAACCGCTAAGTTTAAAGATGGGGTTGAAGAGCTTAAGGATCTGAAACCTGAAATGATCCTCGAAGGCGTTGTCACCAACGTGACTAACTTTGGTGCCTTTGTGGATATCGGCGTGCACCAAGATGGTTTAGTGCATATCTCGTCATTAACCGACAAATTTATTACCGATCCCCATACCGTGGTCAAAGCGGGTGATGTGGTAAAAGTGAAGGTGATGGAAGTGGATGTGGAGCGTCGCCGAATTGGCCTGAGTATGCGTCTGGATGAGGCGATTGATCAGAGTAAGTCGCAAACTCGCACGCCAGTGCAGGGTAAGCATCAGGGTAACAAGCCGAATCAGCACAAAGCGTCACAACACAAATCATCACAACCTCAGTCTGGGCGGTCAGCACCCAAGCCAGCCCCTGTCAATGCGGCGATGGGCAATGCCTTTGCTGATGCTTTCGCTAAGTTGAAAAAGTAAGTCATCTCGATGCGACTCGGGCGTTAGCATGTGCCCGAGTCGACATTTTTTACCCCTCAATCACAAAATTGTTGCATGTTTGCTACGACAGGTAATATAAAGGCGGCAATTTAATGCAACCTTAAGCCAGATCGGTTGTCATATAACAACTTCTGGTAATTTTTCAAATTGACACTCCAAAGCTGAGTGTGCGTTTAATGTTTTTGGGGTAATACATGCAGTCAGGTTTATCTGCTGGTGGACGCAAGGGCGCCCACGGGCCCTTTCGCGTCATTCTTATTTTCAGTCTGTTAGTACTGGCTATAGCTACCGCTAGCCGAATCGGTTTAGGCCTGTGGCAGGGCGAACGTGTAGCCGCTGTTGACGGTTGGTCGCATTTGTTGCTGCAAGGTATTCGTGTCGATATTGCAACCCTATGTTGGTTATGGGGTGTGGCAGCCTTAGGTACGGCGATATTTTCGGGCGATCATTTGATTGGCCGAGCATGGCAATGGATTCTGCGTTTATGGCTAACCATAGGCCTCTGGACTATATTATTCCTCGAAGTGTCGACGCCCGCCTTTATTGAGGAATACGGCATTCGCCCTAATCGTTTGTATGTGGAGTATTTGATTTATCCCAAAGAAGTGCTGTCGATGCTGTGGGCGGGACGCAAGCTTGAGCTGATTTTTTCTGTAGTGCTGAGTATCGCAACCCTATGGGGCGGCTGGGTATTGAGCGGTAAGTTGTGTAAAAACCTGCGTTTCCCCCGTTGGTATTGGCGCCCGGTGTTAGCCGTGCTGGTTATCGTTTTGACCCTATTGGGTGCGCGTTCAACCTTAGGTCATAGACCGATTAACCCTGCGATGGTGGCATTTGCCGATGATCCATTAGTAAACTCCTTAGTGATTAACTCCGCTTATTCTTTAGTATTTGCGATCAAACAAATGGGCAGTGAGGAAGATGCTTCTAAGGTGTATGGCTCCTTGGACAAAGATGAGATTATCAAGGTCATTAGGCAGGAGAGCGGTCGCCCTGAGAGTGCGTTTACCTCAAATGAACTTCCCTCTCTGAGTTTTAACCAAGCCAGTTATACCGGAAAGCCTAAAAATTTAGTGATCTTGCTGCAAGAAAGTCTGGGAGCCCGTTTTGTGGGGAGTTTAGGCGGTTTGCCGTTAACGCCGAATATCGATGCCCTCTCACATGAAGGCTGGTATTTCGATAATCTCTACGCCACTGGCACACGCTCTGTGCGCGGAATTGAAGCTGTTACGACTGGTTTTACCCCTACGCCAGCCCGTGCGGTGGTGAAATTAGGCAAGAGCCAGACGGGTTTCTTCAGTATCGCTGAATTGTTAAAAAATCACGGCTATACCACCCAATTTATCTATGGTGGTGAGAGCCATTTTGACAATATGCGTAGCTTCTTCCTCGGGAATGGTTTTAGCGACATTATCGATCAGAAGGATTATAAATCTCCTGCGTTTGTCGGCTCTTGGGGTGCTTCTGATGAAGATTTAATGCGTAAGGCAAATAGTGAGTTTGAGCGTCTGCATAGCGAAGGTAAGCCTTTCTTTAGTTTAGTGTTTAGCTCGAGTAACCACGATCCATTCGAATTCCCCGATGGCCGTATTGAGCTGTATGAGCAACCAAAACAAACCCGTAATAACGCGGCAAAATATGCCGATTATGCGATTGGTGAGTTCTTTAAGCTGGCCAAAAATGCCGACTACTGGAAGGACACCGTCTTTATTGTGGTAGCTGACCATGACAGTCGAGTCGGTGGTGCGGATCTGGTGCCAGTATCGCGTTTCCGTATTCCTGGGTTAATCCTTGGGGATAATGTTGCACCAAAACGCGATCACCGTATCGTGAGTCAAATCGACTTGCCACCGACCTTGTTATCTTTGATTGGTATTTCAGACTCTTACCCTATGTTAGGGCGTGACTTAACTCAGGTCAGCGATGATTGGCCTGGACGTGCACTGATGCAATACGACAAAAATTTTGCGTTGATGGAAGGCAAGGATGTGGTGATCCTGCAGCCAGAGAAAGCGGCGCAAGGTTTCCAATATGATGAAAAAACTGAGCACTTAACGCCTTATGCGCCCGCGGCGCAGGCGCTAGAGAAAAAGGCCTTAAGTTGGGCTCTGTGGGGCAGCCTAGCCTACCAGCAAGAGCTGTATCGCTCGGGTAACTCGAGCAAATAACCGCATAAAAAATGCCGCTTAATCAGCGGCATTTTTATTTCTACACGCCATAACCCATCAAATCCATGACGACATGGCGGGCTCGGCCTCTGGTTGAGTCTGCTGCGCATAATATTGGCTAATACGTTGCCCAACTTGTTGATAAAACTGAGGTGACTCCCCTTGTATAGGTTGACGAGCGGCGCTGGTATTGGTTTTTGCATTAGTATTTGTTGGCGGAGTATTGTTTTGGCCAACCTTTAAGCGAATATCCTTGCGTTGCAAGGCCGCAGGACCTCGGACTGGCACCCTAAGCGTCTTAGGAAGTGCGCGATCAGCAGCCACAACTGGAGCTTGTTTTTCTTGCTGTTGTTGACTCTGTTGCTGCGAGGATTGCTGTTGCTGCTTTTGTTGAACTTGTTGCTGATTTTGCTCAAGTAATCGAGCCTGTTGCTGAGCTTGGTCTGCAGTACGTTCATTTTGCGGGTTAAAGGCGCGTTCTTCATGGCCTTTAGTCGCAGCCTGAGGTGGGATTACCACTGGTTTTAGCTGATTGTCGACCCGAGCCGAGTCCGTCGCGACATTCGTGGTCGCTAGCGGAACTTGGGGGTAGTTACTGACAAGCAGCATGAAAAATTCCTTGTAGCCTTAATGGTTAAATACTAGCCACTAATTGCACAAAGATAAAGCATTAGTCCTTGAATTGTGCCAACCAAGGTAAGAGTGTTTGTAAGAATTCTTGCCTATGTGACACGAATGGCGCGTGGGATGCTTTGGCGAGCATCACATCGGTGATATGGCTTGCTGTTGGCATTTTAGGTTGGACGCGTTTGGGCACGAGTCCATCTAGTCTGCCCCATATCCGCAGCCAAGGTAGGTTGATGCTCGATAACTGCGGTCTGAGATCAATTTGATTCAGCATATCAAGGCCTTGAGTTAATGCCGCAGCATCGGGAAGTGGGCGAGCTAAGACTAAATCCCGTAGCTGTTTGATATCGTCTTTGGCAGTTTCACTGCCCATGGCTTGAATTGCTAAAAAACGTTCAATGGTTTTTGGTAAATTTTGCCCAAGCTGTTCGCCAAACATACTGAGTACTTGTGGTGGGATACCGGGCCATGCTTCTTCTTCTCTTGCCATAAAACAGGGGGAAGAGGCGATAGAGACTAATCCTTTAATCTCCAATGGATAGCGAATGGCAGCTTGAGTTGCCACTAAACCGCCCAGCGACCAGCCAGCCCAAATTGCATTGGCGGGTAAGCTACTGATTAACGCATCGACCCAAGCAGATAAATCGCCCGCTATCGGTTGGCTTAAGCCAAAACCCGGCAGATCGACATAGTGCACTCTATACTCAGACAGTTGCTCATGCAGCGGCGTAAACACGGCGCTATTAACCCCCCAACCGTGGATCATCACCAGATCTGGCCCTTGGCCAATGGTTTCGATATGCAGTTGGGGATGATGAGTAGACGTTGTAGCGTTCACTAAAATACCTCAAATAGGATGTTGTATGTCGGGCGATAGCAAATGGATTTGGTCGCAACAGGGGGCGAAGCTATTACGCTTAGTCTCGCATTGGGGGCCTCGTTGCTTGGTGGGCAGTTTACCTAACCGCTGCTTACTGTGCCACCAATCCCTAAATTCAACGGAAGCAGGATTTTGCCAGATATGCCTGCAAACTGGCTTGTATCACAGCCCCATTTGCTTAGGTTGCGGCAAATCCATGCAACTTGAGCTGGAATATTGTGGTCAATGCCAAAAGCATCAGCCGCGAAAAGTCATCGCTCCTTGTAGTTATCATCAAGGCTTTGGCCCTTGGATAGCCGCTATCAAATATCAGGGACAACTCGCCGCCTTACCCTTATTGTGCCAAGCCTTAGTGGCGCGCGTTGGTCAGCTTGAACAGCAAGGATTAACCACTCTACCACAGGCCATAGTACCAGTTCCTTTACACCCCAACCGATTAAGGCAACGCGGATTTAATCAAGCATGGTTAATCGCCCATGAGTTATCGCAACGCTTACAGTTGCCCTTAGTTGACCAAGGATTAACGCGGCGGCAGGATACCCGCCCACAGGCTGGACTCAATGGTACGCAGCGGCGACGAAATCTACAGGATGCCTTTGAGTTAAATGCTGATTTTGCCTATCAACGCATTGCATTAGTGGATGATGTGGTGACGACAGGCACGACGGTTGCGGAAATCGCCCAGTTATTCGAAGCGCGATATGTGCATGTTCAAATATGGTGCCTTGCACGAGCCGAAGCGCCAGGCTTGTTGGAGATAACGGACTTATAGTTAACAAAGATCGTTGCAGTGTAGCGTTACGAACGTCAAAACTATGTCAAAAATATGGGATATAAAAAATAACTTTTAATTTTGCGATCAAATGTAAGTATATGTATCTATAGATTTTGTTTGTTACTCGTATTGAGATACCTTCTAATCATATTTTGTTTGGGGGTATTTATGGACGCTAAACGGGCGCTATCAAATGCCAATATGGCATCGACATTACAAGACGTTATTCAGGCGATAAGTGCTGCTTTGAAACCGCACGGTTTTAGTGGATTCTGGTTTCAAGGGGTCGCACATTGTGCGTATGAAAACTATCACTTCCCAAAAGAAACAAATTTGTTCTCGCAAGCCTCGCTGCGTAAACCCACTGCCAGCGTAGCTTCATCCCCAAAAGTTGCCCAATTGCAGCGTTTTTATTTAAGTCAGATTGCCGCTAGTGATTTTAATTTTGGTTTTTCGTTAGATACATCAAGATCTTATCTTTATCGCTTGTCGTGTGAGAAAAGTGACAAGGCTCGCCGACTTTTTAATAAGCACCATATTCAAACCGTATTAAGTTGGCCCGTTGCATGCCATAGCAATCGACATTGGGCGGGTCGCTTTATTCTACTGAGTCATTTGGATGATTCGGACATCCAATTAACGGATTTGAGCGCGACCTTAAAGGATGCCCAAAACAAGCTATTTGAATGTAATAAGTCATTGTTTAATCCGTTTCTTCAAAGTTCTCTACTGAAAGATAATGCGAGAGATATCTTAGTTATGGTCGCAAACGGCCTGCAGAATGACGAAATTTCAACCCAGCTCCCGATAAGCATTAGGGGAGTTGAATACCATATGGAATCAATGCGTAGGAAGTTTGGGGCGACGAATCGAGCAAACTTAATTCATCTCGCCCATCAATATGAGTTGATCTAAATATGTTGGTATTACTGGTTGAAGACAATCGGCTGCTCTCTAACAACATCATTCAATATCTTGAATTGAGTGGCATAGAGTGCGATTACGCGTTCAACCTAGCGCAAGCAGATATGCTCATTAGCCAGCAGCAATTTGACGCAATTATTCTCGATCTAAATTTGCCGGATGGGGATGGCATTGAAGCGTGTGAACGCTGGAAAGCACAGTGCATTACCTCACCAGTAATCATGTTAACTGCACGTAGTAGTCTGAATGATCGCTTGAGTGGTTTTGCTGTTGGCGCAGACGATTATTTAGTCAAACCCTTTGCGATGGAGGAGCTGGTCGCGCGGCTGAAGGTGGTAGCCCAGCGTCGTCCCGCACCCCAAAGGTTGATTATTGGTGACCTAGAAATCGATTTTGCAAACCACATGGTGTATCGGCAAGGGCAACAGCTGGCTTTGTCTAAAACCGGATGGCAGATCCTAGCTTTATTGGCGCGTCGTAGTCCAGAAACTGTGACTAGAGAAGAGATTGAGCGAATGCTTTGGCCCGACTGTGCACCAGATAGTGACAGCTTACGCAGCCATATTCATCTTTTACGCCGAGTGATAGATCGCCCGTTTGAGCGGCAAATATTACATACAATTCGTGGTGTTGGCTTAAGCCTTAGGGATGAAATCAATGCAAGCGCCTAAATTTAGCCTTAAGCGTAGCTATCAAGTGTGGGGAGTGATTTTTCTATTAATAACCTTAGGCGTGAATAGTTTTATCCCGCTTTGCATGATGTGTGCAGGTATGATTTCTATGCATGAAGTCACAATGCATAATGCAGGGCAAGCAGCCGAAGCATTACTGAAGCTGGCGCAGCCAACTCAGCAACCATTACAGCATCAGCCGATTCTAAAAACCGATAACTTAACCGTCTATTCTCATTGGCTAGATATTCCGCCACACATTCGTGAGTTAAGTCACAATGAAGTCTTAAAAGATGCGAGCAAAATTCGCTATGAGCATGCAGAAGGCCCCATTGTTAACGCGCTGAGTGTGTACTACACCCAAGCTGGCCAGCCGCTCTACGTTTGGCTGCAGTTTAGTGTTACCCATGATCTGCAATTCGCCCCTAAAAACATGACGGCCATTTTGCTGCTAGTGCTGATAACCTTCTGTGCCAGTGCAAGCTTAGCGTTTTATATGCAAAGCAAAGTGATTACGCCTGTGCATCAAATTAGCCATGCGATTAAGCAGCATGACTGGGAAGCCGGAGGCAAACTGAGTTTGCCGCAACAAGAATATGCTGAATTAAAAGCTATTGTTGATGCTTTAGATAACTCGATTTTACAGCTTCAAGAGGCTCAGCAACGCGAACTTAATTTTTTACGCTTTGCTAGCCATGAGTTAAGAACGCCAGTTGCCATATGCCAATCTTCATTCGAAATCCTTGCATTACAACAAGGTGAGCTTACAGGGGCAACGCTGTATGCTTCCCAAGCGACCAATCAAATGAAGTCACTCATCGAAACCTTGCTGTGGTTGACCAATAAAGAGTGTTCCAGCTTAGAAAAGGAAAACGTCGCGTTATCGCCTTTGCTTGCCAGTATTATTGAGGAGCAGCAACGGGTTCATGGTCATGAGCAAAAAATTCAATTATTTTCTGACGATACTTGTTTGCCCGTTCAGCTTCATCCACTAAAAATAATATTAAGCAATTTATTAAGGAATAGTATTGAGCATGGAGGGCGGGATATTCGCATTACTCAAGATGCTTGTTGTATAGAAATAACTAATTTCTACAATAGTAATGGCCGGCATGGATTTGGTTTAGGACTTTTACTGGTGAAACGTCTCGCAAATCAATTGGGTTGGATTTTTACTAGCTCATCTGAAAATAATTTATTTTTCGCCAGGTTAGAAATATCTAACGGCTAAATAATGGAAATGATAAGTTTACTGCATTAAACCACACACTTTTAAAATGCAAAAGCGCCGTTGGGCTTAGATCACATAGTCATCATGATATTCGTAGTAACGTTATTATAAACGTTTACTGGTCGATAAGTATTTTAAAATACTTCCTAGAATACATGATTGAGAGGGGATCTATGTGTAAAAAAAGTGTGGTATCTATTTTAGTCGGTGCAATTGTTTTTAGTGGTTCAGTATGTGCTGATGTGAATAAAACGAGCGTGGATTTAGGTTATAAGTTTTATACCATTGACACAAAAAATGATAACCCAGGTGTTTTTAATCAACCTTTTATTAAGTTGAATCATTTGGGAATTGCTGACTGGGGGACTTACTTTGCTAATCTTAAGCTCGAAAACCCGGCTGAAATCGCGGAAAATCAGAAACATCTTGATGGTAAAACTACCATTAAGTCATTATTAATACTTGAAAATAATCTAGGAGAATCGCAGTTCAACTTTTGGACTCAGAACTTTATCTCTGCGAGTGAAACGCTAGTTGAAGATAATCTTTATTTAGGTGTTACCCATAATGCAAAAATTCAAAAGCTATCACTCAACTATGGGGTTGGTTTAAATTATACCATTGGTAGCTTTTCCCCCACATCAGAAAAATTTAACGACCTGTCAGGTTATGCAGTAGTTTTAAATGCAAAGTATCCATTTGAGTTGCTAGGGTTTAAACATAGTTTAAGTTTGAATTATGAGGCGCAAATTGATAGGGATAAAGCGCATCAAGCATTATTTTCATACGACAGCTATGGCCATCAGATAATCACAACGTTACAAACAAACCTTACTGATTCAGTTTTTTCGAAAATATATGTCACTCATTATGATAGCTGGGGGTCACAATATAATGATGGGATTGAATACGGTGTATCTGTTGGTTATCAGTTTTAACGGTTTAATAAGTTAAATCTCATTTAATTTGGTGTTGTTCTATTTTTTTCATCAAAAATAATAAGGGAATTGTAATGCATTATAAAAAATCCATTATTGGTATTGCTGTCACTGCAACAGCAATTATTGCCGGCTGTCAAGTTACCCATCAAATAGTAAAAAGCCAAGGAACCGCTCAAGGCAAGCATGGCGAAGTACAGGTCGAAACCACATTCAAAGACGGGCATATTGTGGCGATTGATGTACTGAAGCAAAAGGAAAATAAAGTCCTTGCTGGTGCCGTATTTAAAGATGTTAAACAGGCGATTATTGATAATAACTCTATCGAGGTTGACGGTATTGCAGGCGCCACCGTAACGTCTAAAGCGCTTAAAGAAGCCGTGGGTAAAAGTATTGAAGCCGCGGGTGTTACTCTTGTTGCAACGGCTTCTGCTAAGAAAAGTGAGGCGCTAACCCCTGCAGAATATACCTATGATGTGGTGATTATTGGCTCGGGTGGAGCAGGTTTTAGCGCGGGTTTAGAGGCGAAAGCCGCAGGTCGCTCCGCCGTTATTATTGAGAAAATGCCAATTATTGGTGGTAACTCATTGATCTCTGGCGCAGAGATGAATGTGGCCGGTAGTTGGGTGCAAAAAAATATGGGAATTACCGATAGCAAAGAGCTGTTTATCAGCGATACGCTAAAAGGTGGCGATTTCAAAGGTGATCCTGAAATGGTTAAAACCATGGTCGATAATGCCGTCGGTGCAGCCGAATGGCTAAGGGATTACGTCAAAGTAGAATTCTACCCAGATCAATTATTTCAGTTTGGTGGACACAGCGTTAAACGGGCATTAATCCCTAAAGGTCATACTGGGGCAGAGGTCATTAGTAAGTTTTCGATTAAAGCGGATGAAGTCGGTTTACCGATCCATACCAATACTAAGGCTGAAAAGTTAATCCAAGATCAAACGGGTCGCATTGTGGGTGTAGAAGCGACACATAATGGCAAAACCATCACTTACCATGCTAAACGCGGTGTTGTGATTGCAACGGGCGGTTTCTCCTCGAATATGGAGATGCGCAAGAAATACAATCCAGAACTCGACGAGCGTTATGGTAGTACAGGCCATGCGGGCGGCACCGGTGATGGCATTGTGATGGCAGAGAAAATTCACGCAGCGGCGAAAAATATGGGCTATATCCAGTCATATCCTATTTGTAGCCCAACCTCCGGCGCGATTGCCTTGATTGCAGACTCTCGTTTTTTTGGTGCGGTGTTAATCAACCAGAAGGGTGAGCGTTTTGTTGAGGAATTGGAGCGCCGAGATGTGATTTCACATGCCATTCTAGACCAACCTGGCCGCTATACTTATGTGCTCTGGAATCAAGATATTGAAAACGTTGCCCATACAGTTGAAATGCACCAAGGTGAACTGAAGGAATTCACAAAAGACGGGTTAATGTATAAGGTCGATACCCTAGAAGAGGCTGCTAAAGTCTTTAATATTCCTGAAGATAAGCTGTTATCAACGATTAAAGACGTTAATCACTATGCCGCAACAGGAAAGGATGAGGCCTTTAATCATCGCTCAGGATTAGTCGATTTAAGTAAAGGACCTTATTGGATTTTAAAAGCGACACCTTCCGTGCACCATACGATGGGCGGCCTTGTGGTGGATACACGTACTCGTGTACTAGATGAACAAGGAAAGGTGATTCCAGGCTTGTTTGCTGCGGGTGAAGTGACGGGTTTAACCCATGGAACCAATCGCCTCGGTGGCAATGCTTATACAGATATCATTGTTTTTGGCCGTATCGCAGGACAAGAAGCTGCAAAATAATTTGTCTTTTATCGGATCTTTTTAGCGACTCAATTGAGTCGCTTTTCTTTTTATTAATGATTGTTTACTCATGCATAATGCTGATGTTTAAGTGTTATTTATAAATTGCTTAATAAGGTATGAATCGTGATCACTATGGCAAAAATCCATAAACTTGCACCCAAGGGGACTACAAAGCGTGAGTGACTAGGAGTATCATACGGCTAATTCTTACTAAAACACTCAGGTATCCCCTGACGGAGCTGGTTTCCATGATTACGATTTCCGATGCGGCTCAGGCCCATTTTGTAAAGTTGTTAGCCGATCAACCTGAAGGCACTCATATTCGCGTATTTGTGATTAGTCCTGGTACCGCACAAGCCGAGTGTGGCGTGTCTTACTGCCCACCTGACGCCGTTGAAAGCGACGATATTGAATTAGAATTCAATGGTTTTAGCGCTATGGTCGACGAAAAGAGTGCGCCATTCTTAGAAGAAGCCTCAATCGACTTTGTGACCGATCAATTAGGTTCGCAATTAACCCTGAAAGCACCTAACGCGAAAATGCGTAAAGTCGCTTCCGATGCGCCATTAGCTGAGCGTGTTGAGTACGTGATCCAATCAGAAATCAACCCACAACTAGCAAGCCATGGCGGCAACATTATGTTGGTTGAGATCACCAATGAAGGCGTTGCGGTATTGCAGTTTGGCGGTGGTTGTAACGGTTGCTCGCAAGTGGATATCACTTTAAAAGATGGTATCGAGAAGCAACTATTGGATATGTTCCCAGGCGAGTTGTCTGGTGTACGTGACGTAACCGATCACCAACATGGTGAGCACTCTTACGCTTAAGCTTTTGAGTTGAGCTAAATGAAAAAACGCGACCTTGAGTCGCGTTTTTTATATTTGGCTGTGATGCTACAACTGAGTTTTTAGGTTATCTGCTAAAAACTTATCCAGCGCCTTAAAGGTGGTTAATCTGTGGTCATTGTTACTCAAATAATGGTCACCATTTTCAAGCTCAATATATTCGACGTTTTTCTTACGAGATTTTAGCTCGTCAAACATTTCGCGGCTGTGTTGTACCTTGACCACTCGGTCCTTATCGCCATGCAGTAGTAATACTGGGATGGTGATCTTATCGGCTTTACTGATGGGCGAGCGTTCATAGAGGACGTTAAAGTCATCGCCAATTTGTTCTTTGACGACTTCATAATTGGTAAAACGGCGACTGGATTTTACCAGGTAAGCCACGTCTGTCACCCCAGCAACACTGACTGCGCAGCGATACAGTTCGGGTGTCATTGCGGCGCCCATTAGTGCTGCATAACCACCATAACTCGCGCCGACAATACAGATACGTTGCGGATCGCTAATCCCTTGATTGATTAGGTAACGCGTGCCATCTTCCACATCGTTTTGCATTTCGAGCCCCCAGCTTTTTAGGCCGGCTTTCATAAACTCATAGCCATAGCCTGCTGAACCCCGAAAGTTCATTCTGAATACTGCGTAGCCACGGTTGGCAAAAAACTGTGCCCAATAATCGAAGTCATTACTGTCGTAACTAATGGGGCCGCCGTGGGGGAAGATAATGGTTGGCAGTTGCTTGGCTTCGAGGCCCTTTGGCACTGTCAGGTAAGCATCGATTTTGAGTTTATCCCGCGCTTCGTAGCTTAAGTATTGCGTGTCGGCGAGTTGCTCGCTGCTGAGCTTGCTATATCTCTCAGCAATCGGAAACAGCGCCTTCTCATCCCTATCGCCAAAGTAATAGGTGCCGGGCTGAGTCGAGCTGGTGGAGTAGACGATATAGCGGCGTTCATTGGCGCTAAATTGGGTGATGTAGTTGTGGGCATTGGGTAATACCGCTTTCAGCCCATTTTGTAGGCCCGCATATTCAGGATCCCAAAAAGTATACTCTTCGCCATCACCCTCACTGATCCCAATAACTTTTTTCTTTAATTCTGAATAGATGAGATCGCCTTCGACATCGGTATTTTCGTTGGCGTACACCAGCTCCTTGGTGAGCTTAGGATCGGTTAAATTCACCTTAAAGATAGCTTCAAATCCTTGGTGATAGGCGCGTACGTACAGAATATTCGGGTCGGCATCAAACCCCAGTGGCCAGACACTCTCTTCAGAGAAAGCTTTAAAGCTCCAAAGCAAGCGAGACTCTGCTTTTTGTTCGGGCTGTTCGTAGATGCGGTATTCAGTATCATCGTTATAGATGGAAATTCGGACCTTGTGCTGCCTGTCGGTAACCCAGCCGATGATATTACGCTTAGCATTTTGAATGTAGGAGGACTTTCCCTGTGACAGATTGACTTTGAGTACGCTGTCTTCCCCTACATTTTGGCCCATGCCATCAAGGGATAGCAGAATATGTTCCGAGTCATCTGGCATCAGATCGATAATTTGCCCTTGATGTTGGGGGATCCAACTGAGTCGATCGATAACACTAGGAGCAAGTACACTCGAAGTCTTTCGAGTGGTTAAATCGTACTTAACTAGGCGGGTTTCGGTTGTTGGTGTTCCATAACGATTTGCTGGAAACTGAGCTTTTATTAACAATGTAGTATTGTTTGCCCACCTTAACGACAGCATTACAAATTTTTGGTTATCAGTATGAACTGCAACGCCTTTTTCACCCGTTTCTAAATCGAGAATGCTGACAACGGTTCCCTTGAGTTTAGGTTGTTCGACACGAACAATGGAGGCAATTTTTTTACCATCGGGTGACAATTGCACAGAGCTGACATCGGGAATACTAGCAAAAGCCTCGACGGGAAGTTGTGGTACCGTTTGGGCAAGCAGTGGCAGGCTTAGCCACAGGAGCAGTAGAGGTAAAATCCTTTTCATTTTATATCACATTTATATTACAAAAGTTGTGCGTATATTAATCGGTCAAACCTAAGTAAGCTACTGTCTTTACTGAGTTAACTAACAATAAATGTCTTACTAAAGCGATAATGTGCAGCAAGGGTCAGGCTACGCATTAACATAAAGGCCGTCATGGCCGCCCACAGAGCATGGTTAGCCTGCTCAGAAGGCAATAGCGATTGTAGTAAATACCATGTCGGAAAGAAGGCACCAAATGTCGCAATAATCATGCTATTACGCATCACTTTACCCTGCGCCGCACCGATATAAACACCATCGAATAGGTAAGAGCTAAAAGACCAAAGCGGTAGCAATACCAACCAAATCAGATAAGTCTGTGCTGTGGTTCTGACCTTATCAATACTGGTCAACAGTTCGATAATATGGCTTCCCCAAAGGCTAAAGATCAGTGTAAACCCAACTGCTGTGATGGCAGACCAACACCAAGCCAGCACCACGGCTTCATGCAATTGCTGCGCACGCTTTTGACCATAGGCTTTGCCCACTTCGGCCTCGGCATAATAGGCGATGCCATCGAGGGCGTAGGAGATTAATAGCAGTAAATTTAATAACACTGCATTGGCTGCGACGGTATTGTCCCCAAGGCCTGCACCGTGAAAGGTCATAAAGGCGAAGGCAGCTTGCAGGCATAGACTGCGGATAAAAATATTGCTATTGAGTTTGAGCAGTTTGCCGTAACCGGCAAACGTCAGATGGACACGCAATTGGTCAAATTTAAATTGAGACGACAGCTTAAGCTGTTGTAATACCATGTAGAGAGCAACGCTAAAGGCGGTGATATCGGCGCATACTGAGGCGAGTGCTGCGCCTTTTACACCCCAGCCGAATCCTAATACAAACAGCACATCGAGGATAATATTGGCTAAGTTGGCGAGGATAAGCTGCCACATCGCCGCCTTGGGTTGTTGCCGGCCAAGGAGCCAGCCCAGCATGACTAAATTTAGCAGGGCGAATGGCGTCGACCAAACGCGAACCTGAAAATATTCTCGGCAATAACGCTCCACTTCCACACTCGCCTCGGAGAAGCTGAGCGCTAAACTGAGAAGCGGGACTTGTAGCAGGATTACCGCGATGCCAAGCCCTGTCGCCAGCATGGCGCCTTGAACCAACAGTTTTAATTGGGCATTAATATCATTTGCACCATAGGCCTGTGCGACTAAGCCGGTGGTTGCCATCCGTAAAAAGCCTAATAACCAAATGATTAATGTGATAATCGTTGACCCGAGTGCAACACCCCCTAAATAATAGGCGTCACTCAAATGGCCGATGACAGCCGTATCTACCAATCCCAATAGCGGAACCGTGATATTGGAGAGGATCATCGGCAGTGCAAGCGCGAACAGTTGGCGATTCTTGGTGCCATTAAATAGCAGCGTGAGTGCGGTGGATTTTGCAGTAGTCATTGATATTAGAGGTGTTCACATTATGGTTAAACGTGCGTTATTGGCACTCTTCGGACTGATGACTTTTTCAGCCAATGCCGTGGTCATTTTACAGTACCACCATGTGTCACAAACCACACCGGCGGCAACGAGCGTCACGCCAGCACAATTTCGTGAGCAAATGCAGTTTCTGGCGGACGATGGTTTTAAGGTGGTGTCGTTATCGCAGGTGGTTGAGGCGATAAAAAATAAACAAGATTTGCCCGCCAAAACGGTCGCGATCACCTTCGACGATGGTTATCGCAGCATTGCGACCACAGCGCATCCTATCCTAAAGGAATTTGGTTATCCCTACACCTTATTTGTGGCAATTGAGCCGATTAAACAAAAGTTTACCGAGATGATGACTTGGGAAGAATTAATTCAGCTCTCCAAGGAAGGGGCCGCTATTGCTAACCATAGTTGGGCCCATGAACATCTGATCCGCCGTTTAGACAACGAATCCCAATCACAATGGCTAGCGCGAATTAAGGCCAATATTCTGGACACCGAAAACGCGATTCGTGAGGCGACTGGGCAGAATTTTAAAATGCTGGCCTATCCCTATGGCGAATACAATCAAGCAGTTCAAGACATGCTGACCGAAAACGGTTTTGTTGCCTTTGGCCAACAGTCAGGGGCAGCGGGGCCTTATTCGCCACTCACGGCGCTGCCGCGCTTCCCTGTAGCGGGGCAATATGCGGATCTAAAGAGCCTAAAAGCCAAGTTATACAGCCTCAATATGCCAGTGCTTGAGCAAACGCCTAGCGATCCTGAGCTGAAGGGCGGACATTGGCGCCCTGAGCTTAAGGTTAAGCTGGATATGAGCGATATTTCGGCCAAGCAAGTGATGTGTTATATCCAAGGGCAAGGCGCTAAAACACCTACTTGGTTAAGTGAAAACGAGTTTAGTATTCAAGCCGATTTAGCCCTGCCGGCGGGTCGCTCGCGCTACAATTGCACGGCACCAAGCAAGACGCGCAACGGCTATTACTGGTTTTCGCAGGCATGGGTGAGACCCAAAGACGACGGTTCTTGGGTCAAAGAATAGTCTCATCTGCGATGGCTATTTAGGTTTATAGCTGTTGACGATTTTATCGAAGTCGCTGATCAAGGCTTGGTTGAGTACTTGAGGGGCTTTACCTAAGGCTGCCGTGGGTTTAAACACTGCTACCCGCGTGCCTTGAGGGGAAACCAGCACATAGCCCGCACTATGATCGACCTGATAATTTTCTCCTTCACCTACCATAGCATAGGTGAGTCCTAGGCTGCGGGTGAGGGGGAATATTTGGGTTTGCTCACCCGTCACCGCCTTAAACTCAGGATTAAAGAAATTCACATAGGTGAGGAGTTTATTTGGGGTATCCCGCTTCGGATCCACGGATAAAAACACGATTTGAATGGGCGCAATTTTTTTCAGCTCAGGATAGGCGGCGGCGAGCTTGTTTAAGGTGGTCGGACAAACATCGGGGCAATAGGTAAAGCCGATAAAGAATAGGCTCCATTGATCCTTCAAATTGGCATTAGTAAAGGGTTTCTGCTGTTGATCGACAAGCTCAAAGGGCGCTAGCTCGAAGGCCTCTGGAAACAAAAAACCGCTCTCTAACTCAACGGGCTTAGGTGGATTGAACTTCACTGCAAATAGTCCGCCCAATCCTATTAGTAGAATCGCTATCACTAAGATCTTGTTGGAGATTCTTGCTTGCATATTTTGTCCTTTGATCATGCTCGCCCCATCGCTCGTTGCACATTAAGCCCAAAGATAGTGGTCGAGCAGTAATGCCATGAATAACAACATTAAATGATAAATCGAAAAACGAAACACCTGCATCGCCAGCCCTTCGCAATCCTGATACTTTAACTGCCACGCTTTATAAATAAATCCCGTGCTGAGCAAGCTTGAGCACACAAAGTAGAGCGGTCCACTCATCCCGACTAACACAGGCAATAGACAAGCTATCGCCAGCAAAATCGTATAGAGCAAGATACAGGTCTTAGTAAATTCTACCCCATGGGTTACGGGCAGCATGGGAATATCCACTTTGGCATATTCTGCGCGTCTGTGAATCGCCAGCACCCAAAAATGCGGCGGCGTCCACAGGAATATGATGATCACTAGCAATAGCGCATGACCATGGAATTGATTCGTCACCGCTGTCCAACCCAACAAGGGTGGCATCGCGCCCGCTAAACCGCCAATTACAATATTTTGCGGGGTGGCCCGTTTTAAATAGGTGGTATAAACCAAGGCGTAACCAATCAAGCTGGCAAAGGTGAGCCAAGCGGTGAGCGGGTTAGTAAAAACATAGAGGATCACAAAACCTAGGCTGCCTAAGAGTGCCGCGAACAACAACGCCCTCGTCGCCGAGACCTGTCCTTTGGGGAGTGGGCGATTGTAAGTGCGGGCCATCATGCCGTCGATTCGCCTATCTATCAGGTGGTTTAAGGCTGCGGCTGACCCCGCCATCATGGCGATACCTAAAAGTCCTGCGACCAAAGGTTGTACGGGTAATATCGTTGGCATGGCCAAGCACATGCCGACTAAGACGGTGAGCAGCATTAAAGCCACTACCTTAGGTTTGGTCATCTCGAAATAGGCACGCCAAGCCACATTAACACTAGGGTGACTACTGATTGAGAGCGGTTTTGCCATGGTTAAACCCTCGATGTTGAAGATGGCTTATGCCAAAGAAAATAGTTAATTGCGACTAGGGCGAGTAGCAATAATGCCGCGCCGCCATTGTGGGAAACGGCAATCCCTAGTGGTAAATGCATCACCACGTTTGAAATCCCTAAACTGACTTGCAGTATCACTAAGGCGACCAACAACAGGCTTAGGGCCTTGAGCTGAGTGCTGAAAAATAATTGATAGGCGAGCAACAACAATAGGCTGGCGGTAATGATGGCGCCAATGCGGTGGGCGATATGAATGGTCATGCGGGCATGGTAATCCAATACGCCAAATTCAAAGCTTGGGTGTTGCCCTTGGAAAGGGGAAAACGCATCGGCAATAGCGAGGTTGTCCATCCAATTACCTTCACAAATCGGTAAAGCTGTGCAGGCGAGGGCCGCATAGTTGGAGGAGGTCCAAGCGCCGAGCATGATTTGGCCGATAAGCACCAGCAGACTCAACAGCGCCAGTTTCGGCAAGTGTTTACTCTGGCCAATGAATTTAAGGCTCGTGCCAATCCGCGAACCATGGGAGCCATTAAATCCTGCATCCGCAACACGCTGACTGTGAATATCAGCGGTTTCGAAAATTCGCTTGGGTCGTGTTCGCAGATACAGCAATAGCAAGAGCGAGAGTAAACTAAAGCCGCCAATTAAATGGGACATCACGACAATCGGCATTAGTTTCATCGTTACAGTCCACATCCCCAACGCTGCCTGAAATATGATGAGTAACACTATGGCCAAAGGTAGTTTTTTGGGAGCTTCGGATGTTTTTAGGCAGAGAATAAAAACCAGTAAGACGAGGATGCCCAAGGCGCCCGCAATATACCTGTGGATCATCTCGAGCCAAGCTTTTTCGGGATGGATATCGTGGTCGGGAAATAGGGTTTGGGCATGGGAGATCTCATGGTCGTGGGTGGGCACTTTGATATGGCCGTAGCACCCTGGCCAATCTGGGCAGCCAAGTCCAGCGTCCGAGAGCCGAGTGTAAGCTCCCATTAAAATCACTAACAGGGTAAAGACTATGGTGACGCGGAGGAGCCAAGTCAGTTGCATTAGTCTACCCTCGATAGTTTCAATAACTTACGGAGATCCGCGACCAAGGCCTTACCCTGAGCTAAATGTGCCGCCTTGCCTTGCACTTGGGGGTAACGCAGCACGAGTGCGCCGAGTGGATCGACAATAATCAGCTGTTGTTGGTCAAGCCATTGGCTGAGGCTTTGGCTGGCGGGCTGAGTGTTAAAGTTAAAGCTGCTTAATGCGTTTAAGTCACTGTCTGGATTCACCAGAATAAGCGGTTCGACACGAGCCTGATCTGGCCCTAAGGCGGTATGACTCTGACGCAGGATATACAAGCGTTCGCGGCAAGCTTCATCGCACTTTGCGGGCAATAAATACAGCAGTTGCCATTCCTTAGGCTGAGGATTGTTAAGGCCAAGACTGGTATAACTGGTTTCTGGGCTGATGAGCTCACCGTGGTTGGTGGAGCCGCCTTGATACCAATGCATGCTCAGCACTAACTTAGCGATGACCACAGGCGCGATAAAGGCTAGTAGCAATAACCCCAATGCGCGGTATTTGGCTGTTTGTTGGGAGTCCATATTTGCTCCTCTTATTGTTCCTAATGCTTTGTTTTATTGTTTTTTATTAACATCTTGCTGGTATCTGTTACTCGGTCTTAGTCGCTTCCTTATCGGCTTGATGCCGGTGTCGTGATTTTTTGAGGTATTTCATTGTTTGCCAACCCATCAGCCCCACAAACACAGTTGCCATGGCAAACCATTGCAATGCATAACCCCAATGTTTTTGGGCCGAGAGGGGGAAAGGCTGCCAAGGATGAGGCAAGGTCTGCGCTGGTTGTAATTGGGGTAAGGCATCGGGTTGTAACACCGCGGGCAGGATAGGATGTTCTAACATTTGTGCCATCTCGGGTAGATTAAGATTTTGAAACCGAATCCGTTCGCCTTGTTCCGTGGTGAAGGGTTCTGCCAATAAGTGATGGCTCAAGGGATTAATCTGTTTTTGATAGAGGCGGCCTGTAAGAACCAGTTCACCGACTATGGGGCTGACTTCGGGCAAGGCATCTCGGTGGGATTTAGCGGCAATAAAGCCAAGTTCGAGTAACAGCCAAGGTTGCTCGCGATTATTTGTCTGATTCTCTGACGTTATTTGCAGTAATTGAAAGGCGAGATAGCCCACTTGCCCTTGATAGACCTGATTTTCGAGCAACCAGATTTGTGGATTCGCGGGTTTTGCTTGAACTTGTAAGCGGTAGCCCGTGACGCTGCCTTTAGCCAATTCAGCGATGAGCTGTTCAGGATTGAGTGTGGCAGCGGATTGTCTCGCCTCCATTTGTGCTAACAGTTCGGTTTTTTCAACTGCCCTATCCATTTGCCACAAACCCAGCTTGACCAAAACCACGAATACCACCACAGTCAATATTAGTAGTAACGACACTCCCCTATGCAACCAAATATATCTTGGTAACCAAATCAATTTGGCCAGAAAAACATAAGGATAGCGTATGAACATCCCGCTCATTTTTAAGTGTGTTTTAGTACTGCTGTTGCTGTTTATCATTTTTAACCTAGGCAGAGCCTTAATTATTATGGTTAAAGGTGACGACCAAACCGCTGAACACCCGGTGCCAATGAGCCGCTATTTGGGCCGTAGGGTGATTTTTTCTGTACTGGTTATCCTGCTCTTGCTGGTGGCTTTAGGGACTGGACTGCTTGGTCTCAATCCCACGCCTTAAGTTTTCAACTTATTGTTTTAATGAATATTTAAAGCACATAAACAAAGATAAACAGGCAGAGCCAAACCACATCGACAAAGTGCCAGTACCAACTGCCTGCTTGGAAGGCAAAATGCTTATCCGCACTAAAGTGGCCTTTTAACACTCTGAAAAACAAGACTAATAGAAAGATAGTGCCCAAGGTTACATGCATGCCGTGGAAACCCGTCAGCAGGAAAAAGGTGTTGCCATACACGCCCGAGGTGAGCGTTAGCCCCATCTCATGGTAGGCATGGCTATATTCCTCCGCCTGCAAAGCAAGGAAGCTAATTCCCAGTAAAATCGTGAGCCCTAGCCAGAGGGTGATGGCCGAACGCTTACCCTTTTCTAAGCTGATATGGGCAAAATGCAGCGTGACTGAGGAAGTCAGCAGCACAATGGTGTTGATTAGCGGTAGCCCATTCCATGGCATGGCTTCGGTTTTGGTGCCATCGGGTGTGGTGACGAGTGGCCAAACGGCCTCGAAGTGTGGCCACAGGACTTCGTGAGTCATGGCATTGTTGGACGCGCCGCCGAGCCAAGGCACTGCGATCATGCGGGCGTAAAATAAGGCGCCGAAAAAGGCGGCAAAGAACATCACCTCGGAGAAGATAAACCAGCTCATGCCTTGGCGAAACGATCTATCCATCTGATGGGAATAGAGGCCCGTCATCGATTCTTGGATTACAGTTCTAAACCAGCCAACCAGCATAAACAGGATGACGGCTATGCCTGCCAGTAGAATATAGCCGCCACCCGAAGCGCCAGATTTGAGTTGATGTACAAAATGTCCTGCCCCAAAGGCGATTAAAAACAAGCCGATAGCACCAACAATCGGCCAAGCACTCTGGGCGGGGACGTAGTAAGTCTCATGTTTAGTGGTCATTTTGCAGCTCCTTGCTCTATGGCAGACGCTAACTGCTTGTCGGTAATGTCGTAGAGGGTGTAAGAGAGGGTTAAGGTGTGGATAGACTCGGGTAATTGAGGATCCACGAAGAAGATCAACGGCAGCTCGGCTCGACTTGCGGCGGCTAAGTGTTGTTGGTTAAAACAAAAACATTCGGTTTTATTGAAATAAGCCGCGCCTTGGCCGGGCGAAATTGAAGGAATCGCCTGGCCCACAATTGCTCTATTCGAGATGTTTTGCGCCAAAAATGCCGTGTGGATGAGTTCTCCCGGATGCACTTCGAGCCGTTTCGTTTGTGGCTCAAATTTCCACGGCATGCCCGTCTGTACCTGCGAGATAAACTCCACCGTTACCACCCGGTTCTTATCTACAGTAATCGCTTGATAACTGCTGGCAGTATTAGAGGTTTTGCCATTAATGCCCAGTTTTTCGCACAGCACATCGTAGAGCGGCACTAAGGCGAACCCAAAGCCAAACATCGCAAGGCAGCCCAGCACCAACAGGCTAATGAGCTCACGGTTGGACTTGATGTTTTGCTGATGGGGTTGGCCTTGCATGTTATTTCACCTCGGGTGGCGTGGTGAAAGAGTGATAGGGCGCTGGGCTTGGTAGGGTCCACTCTAAGCCTTCGCTGCCTTCCCAAGGTTTGGCGGGCGCCTTTTCACCGCCCCGAATGCACTTAATTACCAGCACGAGGAAGATCAGCTGTGATAGGCCAAAGGCAAAACCCCCAATCGACACGATTTGATTTACATCGGCAAATTGAATCGAGTAATCGGGAATTCGCCTTGGCATACCCGCAAGACCTAAGAAATGCATCGGGAAAAATAACACATTGACCGAAATCACCGAACACCAAAAATGCCACTGGCCTAGCTTTTCGCTGTACATATACCCGGTCCATTTTGGTAGCCAGTAATAGGCCGCTGCCATGATGGAGAAAATCGCACCCGTGACCAACACGTAGTGGAAGTGAGCCACCACAAAGTAAGTATCGTGGTATTGGAAGTCGGCTGGCGTGATGGCGAGCATCAGGCCAGAGAAGCCGCCAATAGTGAACAGAATAATAAAGGCCACCGCGAACAGCATTGGGGTTTCAAAACTCAGTGAGCCGCGCCACATGGTCGCTACCCAGTTAAACACTTTTACCCCTGTCGGCACGGCAATCAGCATAGTGCAGTACATAAAAAACAGCTCGGCAAACACAGGCATACCGGTGGTGAACATATGGTGCGCCCACACGAGGAAGGACAAAATCGCAATACTCGCCGTGGCATACACCATGGATGCATAGCCGAATAATGGTTTACGGCTGAAAGCAGGAACTATGGCAGAGATAATGCCGAAGGAAGGCAAAATCATGATGTAGACTTCGGGGTGACCGAAGAACCAGAAGATATGCTGGAACATCACAGGATCGCCGCCGCCTGCCGCCTCGAAGAAGCTAGTACCGAAAAACTTATCGGTTAACACCATAGTGACGGCGCCAGCGAGTACGGGCATAACGGCGATCAGCAAGAAGGCGGTAATCAGCCAGGTCCATACGAACAGTGGTAACTTCATCCACGTCATGCCGGGAGCGCGCAGGTTGACTATGGTTACGATCACGTTGATGGCACCCATGATCGAACTTATCCCCATGATATGGATCGAGAATACAAATAATGCTGTGCTGTCAGGGCTATAGGTGGTCGAGAGTGGTGCGTAGAAGGTCCAACCAAAGTTAGGGCCGCCGCCTTCCATAAACAATGAACTCAACAATATTGCAAAGGCGAAGGGCAGGATCCAAAAACTCCAGTTGTTCATACGTGGAAGCGCCATATCAGGCGCACCAATCATCATCGGGATTAACCAGTTAGCTAGTCCGGTAAAGGCTGGCATCACTGCGCCGAATACCATGATTAGCCCATGCACTGTGGTCATCTGGTTGAAGAAGTTAGGCTCAACGAGTTGTAATCCGGGCTGAAAGAGTTCGGCGCGGATCACCATGGCCATCGCACCACCAGTTAAAAACATAATGAAACTAAACCATAGGTACAGGGTGCCAATGTCCTTGTGGTTGGTGGTGAGTAACCAGCGCATGATGCCTTTAGGTGCACCGTGATGGTGTTCATCATGGGCGGCAATTTGATCTTGAGTCAGTGTGCTCATCTTAATCCCCTACTGTCCATGGCGTGCAATATCAGCGGGTTGCACTGTATTGCCGGTATTGTTGCCCCACGCATTGCGCTCATAGGTAATGATGGCGGCAAGCTGTTGTGGCGTGAGTTGTGTGCCAAATGCCTGCATCGCCGTGCCCGGTTTACCGTGCATCACTATATCGATGTGATTGGCGACCGGGCCTGTTGCAATAACGCTACCAGCAAGGGCGGGGAAGGCGGGAGGCATACCAGCACCCGTTAGCTGGTGGCAGGCGGCGCAAATCGTGGCATAGGTTTTTTCCCCTTCGGCCATCAGTTCATCATGGCTAAGCGTGGGAAGACTCGCGGGGTCGACACTGGCGGCGGGCTCTGTCGCCGCTTTGGGCGCATCGGTGGTTGAGGGGGGCTGAGTCGTTGCTACTGGTTCGCTATTGGTGCCACCGGATTTATGGGCATCAACGTCTTTGGCTTGCACCGCATCCCCCGTGTTATTGCCCCACGCATTACGCTCATAGGTAATCACGGCGGCAATTTCTTGGGGCGATAATTGTTTACTGAAGGCTTGCATGGCCGTACCCGTTTTACCATTGAGCACGATTTCAAGATGACCGCTCAGCGGCCCAGTAGCTATGGGGCTGCCTTTGAGATGAGGGAATACGCCTTTGAGACCTTCGCCATTAGGTTGATGGCAGGCTGCGCAGTGACCAAGGTAAACTTGCTCACCCTGAGTCATCAGCTCTTCTTTACTCAGTGTTTGCGATAAGGCGGCTTGTGCGGCTTGCGCTGCGGCATTGGCAGCTTGTTTTTGTTCTGCAACCCAAGCATCGAACTCGGCTTCGGGCAGTGCCTGAACCACTATCGGCATAAATCCATGATCTTTACCGCAAAGCTCGGCACATTGGCCACGGTAAATGCCGGGTTTATCGATACGGGTCCACGCCTCGTTGATAAACCCTGGGTTAGCATCTTTTTTCACTGCAAAATCTGGTACCCACCATGAATGGATAACATCTTCAGAAGTCATCAGAAAGCGGATTTTTCTATTTACAGGCAGGACAAGGGGCTTATCGACCTCAAGTAAGTAGTGCTCTCCCTTGGCCTCACTACCTTCGATTTGAGGTCTTGGTGTGGCGAGGATACTGTAAAACTCAATATCTTGATCGAAATAGCTGTAATGCCACTTCCATTGCGATCCTGTGACTTTTACCGTGAGATCGGCATTGCTGGGGTCTTCCATGGCAATCAGAGTTTTAGTTGCCGGAATCGCCATTAAGATCAGAATGATAAAGGGAATTATCGTCCAAGCGATTTCAACTTTTGTACTCTCATGGAAGTGTGACGCGACCGCGCCCTTGGATTTTCTGTGGTTGATCATGGCATAAATCATCACGCCAAAAACCACTAAGCCTATCGCGCAGCAGATATACAGAATCGTCATGTGCAGGTGGTATACCTTGCCACTGATTTCTGTTACGCCAGGCGTCATATTGAACCGCATGTCTGCTGCGGCCAACGGTGGGGCGAATAGCACCACGAGTAAACAATACAACCATTGCTTCACAAGACTTCTCCTCTGCTAATTGCAAATAGCAACTACAAAGAAGAGCAACACAGTAAGTCTCAACTCTATGCAAACTCTTCAGTTCCCAAAAAAGTGTTTCTGACTTCAACGTGCGTTGGCGGCTTACTTATGATCAAGTATTGTTACTGCTGGTATTAGCCACACTGGCACATACTGCTGAATAAACCCATTATTCTCAATTTTTGTGGGCGAGCGATATTCGAAAATAACGCGATATTTCTGCCTAAACAGGCCATATATCATGTGCGCCTAAATCAAACATACTTGCTGTTTAAAAATTGATCAAGATCACTTCTTTTTCTAATTGTCTGAAAAATTGCCAAAAAAAAGCCTCACATTCACAGGTGAGGCGGCTTTCAAGGCTAAATACGGTATGAAAAATTTTTAATGAACAGAGCTGAAAAATGCGGGTTGAGTAAATTTAGTCGATTGGGTGAGATTGGTGCTAGAAGGTTGGTCATTCGTTGAACCTTCAAGCACGATACCCATTGCACGTGCGCTCTTTGCTACAATTTGTAGGCGACGATTATCGCGAGTATCTAGGGCGTTAATCCAAGTAATCACTGCGCTAGATGTGCCACTGGTTAAGGCTTTTTCCATCGCCCAAAGGGTTTCGACCTCATCTTTTGCGTGAACCAATAGTACGCGATCCATACGCACACCTGCGTTTGCTAATAGCTGCTTGTAGCCAATACTAGGTGGGTTGATGAGCACTATCCATCTTCCCTGTTGGCTCAGTTGGGCAAGTTGTTTGCTCAGCTGTGTCAGCTCTTGGCGCCCTTGGCTCTGAGTTGGCATAGTGACTATTGATGTATGCTGCCAGTCGGTCTCTGTATCTCGAACCGTATCGAGCCATAAACCGGGGTGACGCGGGGCATTACCTAATAGTTTGTTCATAGCCAATCTCCATTGCGGATCACCCCTACGGCGAGCCCTTCAATTGTTAGACTTTGGAAACTCAAATCGACTTTAATCGGTGAATAGTCTTCATTCTCGGCATGTAGGTAGACTAAATTACCTTTTTTTTCAAAGCGTTTTACGGTTACATCATCATCAACGCGAGCAACAACAACTTGTCCATTGCGCGCTTGTTGTACTTTATGAACGGCAAGCAGGTCACCCTCAAGGATGCCGATATTCTTCATACTGTCGCCTTTTACGCGCAGCAGGAAATCGGCAGCAGGGTGGAACATGCTGGGGTCGACTTGGTAATACTGTTCGACATGCTCTTGGGCGAGAATAGGTTCACCCGCTGCCACTTGGCCGATAAGTGGCAAGCCTGTTTCGCGGTTATCTTCTTCCTCTACAGGGAGACGGATCCCGCGGGAAGTACCAGGCATGATCTCGATGCAGCCTTTTTTCGCCAATGCCTTAAGGTGTTCTTCTGCGGCATTTGCACTTTTAAAACCCAAACGGGTGGCAATTTCGGCCCGAGTGGGTGGCATGCCAGTCTCGGCAATATTACGTTTAATCAGCTCTAAAATTTCGGCTTGGCGTGGCGTCAACGGTCTCATGGTCTTTCCTGTTTTTCTATACAGTTACTGTTAGTATATACAGTATTATTGGTAGTGCAAGTATTAACCACTTTTAACTTGGTCAGCTAGATCTGCAAATAACCGTAATCGTCATCTATGGGGTGAATGCCACTTGCACGGTAGCAATAAATGGCGTTGCCTAAAGTGCGTTACTAAGTCATTAAAATCAGCAGCTGAATCCTGCATCTTTAGGTTGTTTGGGTATATTCTCTATAATCTGGTATTCTATGGGGCTAATGAACGTACTTACATTGCATAAGAATAATGCCTAAACAAGACTCTCTTTGGTTGAAATCATTACGTTGGATCCAAAAGCACTTAGTGCACACTATTGTTGTGCCACAGGATCCCTTTGCCGATCTGAATCTGGATGCCTCCAGACCGCTTGCTTATGTAATGAAAACAGAATCCCTGAGTGATATTGCTGCGTTAAGCGAGATCACCACGAAACTTGGTTTGCCAAGCCCTTACGAGCCGCTGGTGGTGAATGGCGTTGTGGCGCCACGGGTGGTATGCCTTGAAGGTCGTAAGCCCTTATTTGGTGAACGCGCCAGCAATGAGCCATTCCTCGAATGTTTTATGCGTTTGTTGGCCGTCCATAAGGAAAAGCCAGAGTTAGATATACAGCTGGTGCCTGTGAGTCTGTATTGGGGTCGTACTCCGGGTAAAGAAGACGACACCATGAAGGCGGCAGTGCTTGAGCGCGAGAATCCTACTTGGTTACGTAAGTGCTTGATGATCCTATTTTTGGGCCGTCACAACTTTGTGCAATTTTCTAATGCGGTATCGCTGCGTTACATGGCCGACGAACATGGTACCGATATGGGCATTGCCCATAAATTGGCTCGAGTAGCGAGAGTGCATTTCCGTCGCCAACGTAAGGTGATGACGGGGCCTGTGTTGCCTAATCGTCAGGCGTTATTCCATTCCTTGCTGAAATCTGAATCCTTACGTAAGGCGATTCAGGAAGAAGCCGCGAGCAAGAAGATTTCTGAAACCCAAGCGCGTGAAACGGCAATTGAATATCTTGATGAAATTGCGGCGAATTATTCCGATAGTCTCGTACGTATTGCTGAGCGCTTTTTAACGTGGTTATGGAACAAGCTCTACAGCGGTATTAACATCAAAGGTGCCGAGCATATTCGGCAGTTACACCACGATGGTCATGAGATTGTGTATGTGCCCTGCCATCGCAGCCATATGGATTACCTGCTGTTATCTTACATTCTGTATTACCAAGGTATGGTGCCACCGCATATTGCTGCGGGTATCAACCTAAACTTCTGGCCTGCGGGGCCGCTGTTCCGCCGTGGCGGGGCTTTCTTTATTCGCCGTAGTTTTAACGGCAACAAACTTTATACGGCCGTGTTCCGTGAGTACCTCGATCAGCTGTTTGCTAAGGGATATTCGGTTGAGTATTTCTCTGAAGGTGGCCGTTCTCGTACCGGTCGTCTATTGGCGCCTAAAACGGGCATGATCGCTATGACGATCAACAGTGTGCTGCGTGGTATCGAACGCCCAGTCACCTTAGTGCCTGTGTATTTAGGCTACGATCACGTGATGGAAGTGGCGACCTATCACAAAGAGCTAAGCGGTAAGAAAAAACAGAAAGAATCTGTATGGCAAGTCTTTGGTGCTATTCGTAAATTAGGTAATTTTGGCCAAGGTTATGTCAACTTTGGTGAGCCGATTACATTGCAGAACTTCTTGAATGAAACGGCACCAAACTGGCGCAGTGAAGTGGCTGATGATCCTGAGCAAAAACCGACTTGGTTAACCCCAGCGGTGAACGTGTTAGCAAATCGGGTGATGACGCGGATTAACGACGCCGCTGCCGCCAGCTCTATTACCTTGACCAGTTTAGTGTTGTTGGCGTCGGAGCAAAATGCCTTAGAGCGTTGTTTGCTCGAGCGTCAGTTAGATTTATACCTGACCCTGCTTAAGCGTGTGCCTTACACGTCGTTTACGTCGGTTGCCGAAGGTGATGGTAAGCACTTAGTACAACAAGGATTAGAGCTGAACAAGTTCTCCATCAACGCCGATCCTTTGGGTGAGATAGTGTCAATTGATGAAAAACAAGCGACGTCAATGACATACTATCGTAATAATATCATTCACTTATTTATTATTCCGTCATTAATTGCCAGCTGTTTAATCAATAATAAACAGATTTCAAGAGCGCAAATCCTTGGGATAGTGAACGACTTTTATCCGTTATTGAAGGCGGAGTTGTTTATGGGGATCAAAGATCTCCCAAGCTACGTGAATCAAGTGCTCGAGCTGTTTATTGAGCAAGGTCTAGTGCAGGAAAGCGATATGTTGTCGGTTGTGACCGAGCACACCAGCCAAATGTTATTGTTGGCTGGCAGCGTTAGTGAGACCTTGCAACGCTATGCCATTATCTTCAATCTGCTGGCCCACAGACCTAAGATGGAGCGTTCGGATCTCGAGTCTGAAAGCCATCTGCTTGCCCAACGTTTAGGGGCGCTGCATGGAATTACCGCACCAGAATTTTACGATAAGAAACTCTATAACACCTTGAGTGTTAAGCTAAAAGAGTTGGGTTATTTCTCTGGTAAGGAAGATAAATCTGATGTTGAGCGCATTCGCGATCAAGCTAATAGCTTACTCAGAGCCTCTGTAAGGCAGACGATTGTCGCCAGCGTGACCGCGGAGCATATCGCTTAATGGCTAACCATATGAATGCGGCGAAGAATAAGCCGGTGGGCAAGTCTTTGCTTGGTGGTGCCATGATTATTGCCGGTACCACAGTAGGGGCGGGGATGTTTTCTTTGCCTGTCGTGGGCGCTGGCATGTGGTTTGGTTACTCGGTACTGATGTTACTCGGTATTTGGTTTTGCATGTTGATGTCGGGACTGTTACTGCTCGAAACCAACCTGCATTTCGAGCCGGGAGCGAGTTTCGATACCCTGACCAAGGAAACCCTGGGCCAGTTTTGGCGCATCGTGAATGGGGTGTCCATTGCCTTCGTGCTCTACATCTTAACCTACGCCTACATCAGTGGCGGTGGCTCGATTGTTAACCATAGCCTCCAAGGTATGGGGATTGAGCTGCCTCAAAGTGTCGCCGGATTAGTATTTGCTGTCGTGCTCGCCTGTATCGTGTTGATCAGTACCAAGGCGGTGGATCGTATTACGACCATTATGCTCGGCGGGATGATTATTACTTTCTTCCTCGCGATTGGTAATTTGCTGATCGAAATCGATGTGACTAAGTTGCTCGAACCGGATGGAAAGCAAAGCTTTATGCCTTATCTGTGGGCGGCTTTGCCATTTGGTCTAGCCAGTTTTGGTTACCATGGAAATGTGCCGAGTCTGGTGAA
This sequence comes from Shewanella sp. DNRA4, assembly GCF_012843185.1. Taxonomy (NCBI): domain Bacteria; kingdom Pseudomonadati; phylum Pseudomonadota; class Gammaproteobacteria; order Alteromonadales; family Shewanellaceae; genus Shewanella; species Shewanella sp. DNRA4. Next base: position 113,465 of record NZ_JABAIP010000004.1, on the reverse strand, counting down.
GTATTATGGCAAAGATTCATCGACCATTTTCAAAGCCATTTTTGTCGGGACTTTTATCGCGCTGATCATTTATGCCTGCTGGTTAGTCGCCACTATGGGCAATATTCCCCGCAGCCAGTTTAGTGAGATTATTGCCCAGGGTGGCAATATGGGTGTGTTAGTCGGCGCCTTGTCGAAAGTAATGGAAAGCAGCTGGTTAAACAGCATGTTAACCCTATTTGCTAATTTAGCTGTGGCGTCTTCTTTCCTCGGTGTGACCTTAGGTTTATTCGATTATTTGGCCGATTTATTCGGATTCGACGATACGCGCTCTGGCCGGATGAAAACGGCGATTGTCACCTTTGTGCCGCCCACCATATTTGGTTTGCTGTTTCCCGATGGCTTTTTAATTGCCATTGGATTTGCAGCCTTAGCGGCAACCGTGTGGGCTGTTATTGTGCCAGCGCTGATGGCCTACAAGTCGAGACAACTCTTCCCTAACCATCAAGGTTTTAGGGTCTTTGGTGGCACGCCGTTAATTATCCTTGTGGTGTTGTTTGGTGTCGTGACGGGTGCTTGTCATCTACTCGCGATGGCGAATTTATTACCGCAGTTCTCCTAAGTATTTCGCTCGCGAATCAAGCCCTCAAATTGAGGGCTTTTTCTTTGTATTCATCTTTTTACCGCCAAAACTGGACAGTTGCATAAACTCCAGCTTAACTCGAACACATTATCTGTTTGATTGGAGTCTGCAATGAGGATTACTCAGTACGCACAGGGACAGGCCTGTTGGGTCGAATTGGCGAGCCATGACTGGCAGGGTGCACAGGGGTTTTACCATGCGCTGTTTGGTTGGAATTCGGTGGAAATGGCAATTCCTAATGGTCATTTCTCGCTGTTCAATCTGGAGGGGGACGATTTAGGGGCCATGTATCAAATCCCTGAGTCGGAACCACAGATCCCTAGCCATTGGCGGATCTATTTTGCGGTTAAGGATATAGAAGCGACGGTTGCCGCCATCCTGGCTGCGGGTGGGCAATTGCACATGGGACCGCATGTGGTGGGTGATGCGGGCGTGATGGCGCAGGTGAGCGATCCCGAAGGGGCACGCTTTGCCCTATGGCAAGCGAAAAACCACTCGGGCTCACGTCGCCAAGGCGAAGAAAATACCCTGTGTTGGGTGGAGCTGGCTTGCCGTGAACCTAGCGCCGAAGCCAGTTTTTACACTCAAGTGTTTCCTTGGACCGCGCTCCCCAGTCATGTGCCCGGCATCGATTACACCGAGTGGCAAATTGATGGTCAGTCTATGGGGGGCATGATGAAAATGATGCCGGAATGGGGCGAGATCCCCGCCCATTGGATGCCTTATTTTGTGGTGGCGGATTGTGATGCTTTTGCCGCTAAGGCGCAGGGGCTGGGCGCACAGCTATGCGTGCCGCCAAGCGATATCCCTGATGTGGGACGTTTTGCGGTGATTGCTGACGCCCAAGGTGCTACTTTCGCGGTAATACACCTATCCCAAAATGAAAACCAATAAGTTAACCTGAGCAGGGATAAGTAGCGCCGCTGAATAGGCCTCTTTTCGGGCCTCTCTGCGTTGCTCTGTCTAACCATAGCTCGCTATGGCATACGACAGAGCGCCTTGATATGCACAAAAATCTGCGCATTCAGTCAGAAAAAATGTTTTTTAAAAACAATCGTTTATGGTATTTTTTGGTTTGTTAAATTTAGATTTTTTCGACACTCGTTACCCCAAGTTCAGGTTAAGTTAGTTTGGTTTGTCGATAGAGAGTGGGTCCGGACAGTTAGTCTTTTTCGCCTTGGGTGCTTTAGCAAGTAGGCTCGGAATTGAGTCTGATAGCTTGATCTCTTGTGGAAGATTAATCCGGATTTCGCTTAAGAGTCCCTTGGCGCAATCAAGCGTGATCTTAGTGTGTGCACCTTTACCGAAGCTAGTATCAAAGCTTTGATTCAACTCTTGTTGTGTGACTTTTTTACCAATTCTTTCATGGATAAATTGTTGTACCCATGTCGAGGCATTGACTTCCTGCGTCAGCTGAGTCGCCAGTAAAAAATAGTCATTGGGGTCTTGATTGCGACAGGTACCGTGCTTCCACCATTCATGGCGTTCTAAACAGGTGCCGTAGCGAGCACTTGGCATCACTTCTTCCAGATTCTTTTGCACAGAGGCATTGAGTGGTACTTCAGGATAATCGCAAAAGTCACTCGGTTGTTGTTTTACGCTGCTGCAAAAGCCGTAACGAGTGCCACATTGCTGGCGATTAGGCCAGAGGCCATGCAGGCTAAAGTGTTGCCATTGAGGCGCATCACTGGTTTGGCTTAAGGCGCGGCATTCGGCTTTACGACCGCCATAGAGTTCACAAAAGGTGCTTTGCCAACTTAAGGCAAGCATATGGGAGTCATAATTATCTTCGATTTGACACACATGGCCTTGGCGTTTCTCTGGCGTACCTCGTTCTTTTAGGCTTTCACGATTGATTGCTTTGATATCAGAGGCTGTGGTGGTTTGCGCTGGCTCTTTGGTTGAGTTTGGCTGATAAGTCTCTGCCGCCGCTACATTGGTATTGTATTGTCCACAATCACCTTTAATCCAGCGTAACGGTGAACTGATGGCATTGGTGCGGACGCGAATCCAGTCAGGATTGACGCTGTTTCCTAAAATCTCCGTAACGGGATAACGCTCCCCGATATTGCTCTGCCAATCATCGGGATTGGTTTGTTTATTTTTAGACTGAAACAACTCACAGCGTTTATTGGCCACAAATTCCCCTGTGGCGGGGGCGGCATATGCGGGTGCTGCTGACATGATTAGTGCAGAGCATAAACTGAACGAAGCGAGTAAAACATGTAATCGTTTTTTAAGGAAAAGTCTTTGTGGCCATATTTGGCTGATAATTAAACAAGATGGCTTAGTCATGTGATGGCATCCTTTCTACAGCAGTGAGTCGAGTCAATTCTGTGGTGCGCTGCGTTAATGGTACATATAAGCGTTGTAAACTGAGAGGCTTATTTTATGGATCGCAAACATCAGTGTCATTAGGGTGTCATGCATTCGACTTATATTTGGGTTTTATTGCTAAAACTTTTGAATATAAAGAGGTTATTCATGCATAAGGTCATAAATCTCAATGTTGTTTTATTATCGTCTCTAGTAGTGCTATCTGGTTGTAATTCTGACTCTGATAAGACTGATCCTACACCCATTGAGCCCAGTGGGCGTTGGCTAAAAGGTGACTTACACGTTCACACTGCGGTTTCGCAGGATGCTCGTGAAACCCAGTCTGATATTCTGAAATGGGCCTTTGGTGACTTCGGTTTAGACTATGTTTCATTATCAAATCATATGCGTAACAACAGTCAAGATAATGATGATAACGACGTCGGTGGATTACTATTTTACGATGCGTTAACTCAGTATGAAATTCCCGGTTTAAAGAAGAACATGCCTAACTATGAGGGCAAGATTGCTTATTCAAGTTTTGAGTGGGATATGCCAACCCATGAGCACTTTAACATTGGTATTTTAGGTGATGAAGCCAAAGTTCTGTCTGCGGTTAAGACCTTTGAGTACAGATTTAGTAGTAAAAATGATATTACGAACTTTGATCCCAAAGATGTTGCTGCATGGACGGCTGCGGGGGATACCCGTCAAAATAAGACTCACGAGGATGCTATTGCTGCTTTGAAGTGGTTAGAGACTCATTATCCAGACAGCAGCTACGGGATGCTAAATCATCCTCGTCGTTATTTATCCAGTTATACGATTCAAGATGTTAGAGAGCTGAACGATGTTGCTCCGAATGTTTTCTTTATGGTTGAAGGTCTTGTCGGTGGCCAGTTCAGTGGTAACCGTGGTGACTATGGTGAGCGTAGTAGTGGAGTGTACGGCGGCGTCGATCCGGTTGTTGCTGAGGTCGGTGGCTGGTGGGATGCATTATTGGGTGAAGGTCGTCGAATTTGGAACATGGGTAACTCGGATATCCACTTCAAAACACGTACTCCCTACGCTAGTAGTTATTATCCCGGTGAATATGCGAAAAGTTACACTTGGGTCGATGGCAAAGATACTACAGCGCTTTTGAAGGGATTACGCTCGGGTAATAGCTTTTCTGTGTTTGGTGATTTGATCGATGCCTTGGATTTTAAGCTTGAAAATGGCAATAAGAATAGCGTTACCATGGGACAAACTTTAGTGGCTAAACCTGGCGATAAGTTAACACTCACTATCCGCTTTAAAAGTCCGGCGTTGAATAATAAAGAGTCCGATATAGGTAATGAAATTTATGCTGGAATTAACCCTGGTGTAAACCACATAGACTTGATTGCGGGTAACGTGGGTCAGCGTGCTGAGCCTGGGACCGCGGCTTACAGAAAAGAAACAAACGATTCAACCTTAGTCGTTAAAACCTTTACTCGTGCCGACTGGCATAAAGATGCCGATGGCTACTACAGTATGAGTTACAGTTTTATCGCGGATCGGCATCAATATTTCCGTCTGCGTGGGACTAATTTAGATTATAACCAAGCTAATTTGACGGAAAGAGGCAATCCTTTGAAGTCAGCTGTGATTAATCAAGCTGAAGATGAATCGGTACAGTCTTGGTATAACAAGATTAATGATCGTAACTATAACGACCTGTGGTTCTATTCTAACCCTGTGTTTGTTAACACGGTTCAATAACCCCTTTTAAATGCGGTTGAATAAAAATCCCCCAGACTATTATGGTTTGGGGGATTTTTTATGCCTGTACTATCAGTGAACTGCGTCTTGCTTTAATTTACGCGAGTAAATGAGAAGATACAGTGCCGGCAGTACAAACAACGACAGTATTGGTGCTGTTACCATTCCGCCGACCATTGGGGCGGCGATTTTTTGCATCACATCGTTACCCGAACCTGCGCCCCACATAATGGGGAGTAGGCCGAAGAAGATGGTGGCAACTGTCATCGCTTTAGGACGTATCCGCATGACCGCACCTTCTATCAAGGCTTCTTTTAAGTCTTCAACGCTGTGGTAAAGGTTTTTCTCCTGTCGATGTTTGATGGCGTTATTTAAATAGACCAACATAATCACCCCAAATTCTGCTGCTACCCCAGCAAGGGCAATCATACCAACAGCGACGGCAACAGAGATGTTGTAATCCAGTAGATACAATAGCCAAGTGCTGCCGACTAAGGCAAAGGGTAGACTCAGCATGATCATGCTCGCTTGCATGGTAGAGCCAAAGGTCATCATCAGTAGGATAAAGATGACTCCTAATGCCATTGGGATGACTTGCTTTAGTTTGGCATCGACCCGTTGCATATACTCGTACTGGCCCGCAAAGCTGTAGCTATAACGGGGCGGCATTTTGAGTTCGGCATTTAAAGCTTGCTTCGCGGTGTTAATGTATTCCCCAATAGAAGTGCCCTCAATATCGATAAATACCCAAGAGATTAAGCGCCCGTTTTCGCTGGTGAGCATTGGTGCACCATCGGTGATTTCGATATCGGCTAAATTGCGAAGTGGTAAGTAATTTCCCGATTTAGTGATCACAGGTAATTCACGCAGTTTCTCGATATTGTCACGCAGCTCTCTTGGATAGCGCAGGTTAATAGGGTAACGCTCAGCACCTTGTACGGACTCGCCAATATCCATACCACCGATGGCGTAACGCACTACATCCTGAATATCTTGTAATGACATACCATAACGAGCGGCAACATCCAGTTTTGGCGTGATATCGATGTAGCGTCCACCACCACTCCGTTCTGCATAGGCCGATTTAGTGTGTGGGACCTTGCTTAAGATAGCCTCAATTTTGGTGCCTAGGGCTTGCAGCTCATTGACATCTGCACCGGTAATTTTAATGCCCACGGGGGTTTTAATGCCCGTTGATAGCATATCGATACGTGTCTTAATCGGTTGTACCCAAGCGTTTGTGAGGCCAGGCACTTTTACCGTCTGCTGTAACTGATTAATGATGCCATCTAAGGTCATGCCTTCACGCCATTCGTTGTGGGGTTTTAGCATGATTGTGGTTTCGAGCATGGTGAGTGGCGCAGGATCTGTCGCCGTTTCGGCCCGCCCCACCTTACCAAATACGCGAGCGACTTCAGGGACGGTTTTAATCAAACGATCCGTCTGTTGTAGCACTTCGGCGGCTTTGCTGGCGCTAATGCCTGGCAATGCCGTTGGCATATAGAGTAAATCGCCTTCTTCGAGCGCAGGCATAAACTCGCTGCCCATACGTGTCATGGGGTACCAAGCACTGGCCAGTGCCATTAAAGCAATTAGTAGGGTTACTTTTGGAAACTTCAGCACCAGTTTCAACGACGGTTGATACAGAGCAATTAGCACTCGGCTGATGGGATTACTGCGCTCGCTAGGAATTTTTCCACGAATAAAGTAACCCATCAGAATTGGCACTAGCGTAATGGATAATAATGCCGCTGCCGCCATGGCAAAGGTTTTAGTGTAAGCCAGTGGCGCAAATAAGCGTCCTTCCTGCGCTTCTAGCGCAAATACGGGTACAAAACTTAAGGTGATAATAATCAGTGAGAAAAACAGTGCAGGGCCCACTTCGATAGAAGCTGCGCTAACAATTTCCCAGTGTTCTTTAACCGACGGTTCGCGTTGATGTTCGGTTTTAAAGTGCTCTAAATGTTTGTGTAGGTTTTCGATCATGACGATCGCACCATCCACTACAGCACCGATGGCAATAGCGATGCCACCAAGACTCATAATATTGGCATTCACCCCCATTTTATTCATTACGATAAAGGCAATAAGAATCGACAGCGGTAAAGTAATCACCGCGACCAACGTTGAGCGTGCATGCAGTAAAAATAATAGGCAAACCAAGCCCACAACCAACATTTCTTCAATGACTTTGCTGAATAGGTTGTCGACAGACTTTTGAATTAATTGAGAGCGGTCATAGGTTGGAATGATTTCCACCCCTTCAGGCAGACCTGTTTTTAACTCTTCCAGTTTAGCTTTAACCGCATCGATAGTGGAAAGCGCGTTTTCACCGTACCGCATCACCACAATGCCGCCCACGACTTCGCCTTCGCCATCAAGCTCGGCAATGCCGCGGCGAGCAGCGGGACCTTTGCGCACGGTAGCGACATCTTTGAGTAGTAAAGCTGTTCCGGAAGGGCTAGTAATCCCTAATGGGATTTCACGAAAATCAGCTAATGTTTGACGATAACCTTTGGCGCGCACCATATATTCGGCTTCGGCCATTTCGACCACTGAACCACCAGCTTCGCTATTGGCTCTTTCTATCGCCTCTTTGACGGTGGCGATATCGAGTTTATAGATCGCCATATTGTCTGGCTCGAGCACGATCTGATAGGTCTGCTCCATACCGCCGACGGTTGCTACTTCGGAGACACCGGCAACACTTTGCAACTCGAGTTTGAGATACCAATCCTGTAGGCTTTTAAGTTGCGAGAGGTCTAAGTTGCCGGAGCGATCGACCAGCGCGTACTCAAACACCCAGCCCACACCTGAGGCATCAGGGCCGAGTGAGGGTTGTACCCCTTGAGGTAAGCGACTGCTGATCTGGCTTAAATACTCCAACACCCGTGAACGCGCCCAATAGATGTCGGTGCCATCTTCGAAGATCACATACACATAAGAGTCACCAAACATCGAGAAACCCCGCACGGTTTTTGCACCGGGGACGGCTAGCATGGCGGTCGATAATGGGTAGGTCACTTGTTCTTCAACCAGTTTTGGTGCTTGCCCTGGATAAGGGGTCTTAATGATCACCTGTACGTCGGATAAATCCGGCAAGGCATCGAGTGGCGTTTTACGCAACTCCTGCACGCCCCAGACAGTAACCATGATGGCGATAATTAACACCATAAGTCTTTGTCTGATCGAGGACTCGATAATATATTTCAACATAATGCGCTCCTAGTGCTGATGACCGCTGCTTAAACGCATTAGGCTGCCCTTGAGGCTGGCCTCGGAGTCGAGCAGGAATTGCCCTGAGGTGACGACACGTTCACCTTCGCTTAGGCCCGAGACTATCTCGGCCTTGCCTTGGCTCATCATGCCTACAGTGACAGTTTTTGCGATAAAGCTGTCATCGGCTTGTTTGACTATTACGCGGTTTTCTTTACCCGTTTGGATGAGCGCTTCCTGTGGGATCACGAGTACATCCTTATTTGGGCCGCCAAAGAGCGAAACCTTAGCGAGTGTCTTGGGTCTTAAAGAGACATCGGTATTATTCAGTACCACGCGCACCCTCAAACTACGGGTAACAGGGTCTAGCTCGGGATAGATATAGTCAACTGTGCCTTCTATACCGTTGATATTCATCGCGGGCACAGAGACTTCGGCTTTTTGCCCAACCTTAATCCAGCTTTGTTCATTTTCAAACACATCGGCGATGACCCATACCTTAGAAAGATCGACCAATGACATGACTTCAGTAGAAGGCTCAATATACATACCGTCACGGATGGAGAGTGTTTCGACAACACCTTCCTGTTGTGCGTAAAACGGTACTCGATATTGGGTTTGGCGTGAGCTGGCTAATTGTTTGATTTGTTGTTCATTAAACCCTAAGAACGACAGCCTTAAGCCTGCCCTGCGAACCAGATCTTGGTATCTTTGGCTACCGGAGGTTTTCGCTGTATCTAAGGCGAGCAGATAATCATCCTGAGCATTGACTAAATCGGGTGAGTAGATCTCATAAAGTAGCTGCCCCCTTTTGACGGTATCCCCCATGGATTTAACCATTAGCTTTTCAACCCAGCCAGTAACGCGGGCATGAATATGGCTGATCTGACTCTCGTCATAGTCTATTTGACCCACGGTTTCGACAAACTTCCATAGGGTATCGCGCTCAACGTTGGCGACTTTAAGGGCAAGTGCTTGTTGCATACCGCCAGAGACATTAATGTTAATTTCCTGCGTATTACCGCCTGTTTCGACCTTCTCTAAATTCATCCCACAAATAGGGCAAGTACCTGGGAAATCACTAATGATGTGGGCATGCATTGGGCACACATACTTAATCGTTGCGCCAGAATTTTGATTTTTGACTAAGTTATTGGCTTTAGGCGTTGGGGTATCAAACACTTGAGCCGCGTTGGCGTTTTGTGTATGTGCTTGATGTTCGTCATGTTGTGCAGTATTGCTTGTTTCTTCCTTCTCAACGAGAAACATATTGCACTTAGGGCAGCGGCCGGGTTCATGGCTTTCTACTTCAGGGTGCATAGGGCAAGTATATGTTTTGACTTGATTGGCGCTATTGCTGTTATGCTGATGCCCCGCCTCTGATTGAGCCGCAGGATCAACAAGCTGAGCCTGGGTTAACCAAGGAGTGCCCAGCAGAAGGCTACTGAGTATCAACACAGCCTTAGTGCACGGTTTTTTTACTTTGTAAAATTGGTTCATATGCCTCATCTCCAGCCTAGCTTAGTGGTGCGCGTGATCTTTGTGCATTGCACCGTCAGCCATTTTTTCTGTCGTCGCTTTAGGCTCTAAATTCATGCCACATTTAGGGCAAGTATCGCCTTTGTTACCTGTAACTTCGGGATGCATTGGGCAAACATAGGCTACAGCTTGTTCCTGTGGCGCGGCATTGTTGTGGTGATGCTCATGGGGTGTTGCTGTAGCAAACACACTGGTGCTGGTCATTAAAAATGCAACTAAGGCAAGATTAGTTAAGGTTTTCATATTATTCACTCCATCGGGTTTTAGGGCCGAATATGAGTGCATAAAACGTGATTGAGCTTATTTCTTGAGTGCATACTCAAAACTAATGCCATGGGTAGCATCGTGCACAGTCAACGTTTTAGCTTTACTCTGGGTGCTTGATAAGAGGGCACCACAATAAACGGCAAAATAAATAGTTAGCTTGGTTCGCCCTGAAAAAAGGGCACAAAGAGGCTAGGACTAGGCTATCGGTGGCTTGAAGGCCGACGATAAAGAGATAGAGTGGAAATGAGGCATAGGAGTGGCCATAGGGGTATCACTCAGACTCACACTTGGCCAAAGATGTGGACTGAAAAGCGTACCAGCAACTGAGATCGTCAAGCAATGTCCACAATCGTTAAGACAGGACGTGGTGCCATTACAACAATGCTGTTTTGCGCCGGGAAGCATTTGATCGTTACAGCAATTTGTATTGGCCATTGCACTGGCGTCAGCGTGGTGCTCTGTGTTCATTTGCATCATTGCCGCGTGATCCATTCCTTGGTTGGAAAGGCTATGAACCATAGCGCCCATTTCCATTGAGCGCATCACCATAGCGTGTCCATTAGACACAACACCTTGCCCGACCAATGCGAGTAAAGTGAATATGACTAATAAATAACGACTAAGTGTTTGATGCATAATAATTCCAGATAATGAACGCTTGGATTCTAGCACAGAGGCATTATGCTGCAATGCGTTAACTCACATTTTAGTTAATGCCTCAGCTCATCGCTCCTAAGGTTGGATTATCTAGCGACTTGATTTCGCAAGATCTCTGCCATTAACTGACTGTGATTTTGCAAGACGAGTGGCAGTGGTGTGGCACCATCTACACTGAGCTGTATACGAGGGTTATTGATAAAACGTTTGGCATCAGCCTCGCTAGTTAATGTTGGAGTGCTGATCTGGTAATTCGACTGCGGTGCAACATCCAGGGTAAAGAATAGAGGCTCAGACTTCACCCAAGTGCCACTGTCATCGGCGCGATAACTGAATAGATCTTGATATTTTACTTCAATTAGCACTTTACCTTCAGGTAGTTGTACTGGTTTAAAGGATTTAGTTGCTTGGCCATTAATGCTGACCACATTGAGTGTATCAGTGCCTTTCAAGGTCGCAGCACTCGCCGTCATGCTGATAGCAATAGTACTGATGACGAATGTAACGCCAACGAAAATTTTACTAAATAAGGTCGTTTTCATAATAAACTCCAAAATTTGCGTGTTCGCGTGAGCGCCAAATCGTGGTGGCAGCTTCGCGAGCGATTGAATCGATTTAATGATTAAGATCGGTTACAGCAAATCGGAGTTGGGTGGTGGTGTGGTCAACCCAAGGTCGGCGGTTTGAATCGCCCAGCTTTTGTTCGTAATACGATTACTAGCATGACTCATCAACGCGAGTTGTGGTTGTGATGTTGAGAGGTAAAGCTGTGCAACGCAATGAGTTTTGCAATGGTTGGTAAGAGAGTCTTGGCAATGCAACATGCATTCGTCTGGGGGACAATCGGGCATAGTGCAATTTATTTTGCCATCAACCATTTGCATGCTGGATATATCGTGAAAGTCATTCATCGCTGAAGTTGGCATAGCATTCACCATCGCCGACTGAGCGATAAGTGAAAATAACAGTGCTATGGTGATCCAAAACTTAGCCATAAAAAAACCGTTGCCAATGTACCTATCCTTAAAGACCAACAAATTGCATAAAAAGTTTCATTTTGAGTTTAGTTTTAGGCGTCAGGCTTTTATAGCAAAGGTTAAATGTCGCCTTGATCACATTTTTGTATTCTAAAAATGATTTCATTGCCTTAGCTTCTTAAGGTAGTACTTAATCATTTGTCGCTTAGCATAATGATGAATGTATTAGTGAGAGTTGAAGTACCCTAATACTCTGCTAAGCTGGTTTTAGCGAGTCGTATTATTCAGAGTTAGAGCTAAGTCTCATTTTGCGCTTTTAAGTTTACATTAATCGGCATTTTAGGCTTGAAATCAAATTTCTAATAAATGAAAAAATATAAAATAGTCTTATAAAAACTAATTTTGACCATATTTTCGGAGATAGAGTGATGAACTGGCGTGCACTATTTAAACCCAGCGCGAAATATTCCATCCTAGCGCTACTGGTTGTTGGTATCGTTATTGGTGTTGTGGGCTACTTTGCAACCCAACAAACCTTACATGCGACGAGTGAAGACGCATTCTGTATGAGCTGCCATAGCAACCACTCATTGAAAAATGAAGTGTTAGCTTCTGCCCATGGCGGTGGCCGTGCTGGTGTGACTGTACAATGTCAAGACTGCCACTTACCACATGCTCCAGTGGATTACTTGATCAAGAAAATCATCGTATCTAAGGACTTATACGGTTTCTTAACTATCGATGGCTTTAACACTCAAGCTTGGTTAGACGAAAACCGCAAAGAGCAAGCTGACAAAGCTTTAGCTTACTTCCGTGGTAATGACTCTGCTAACTGTCAACATTGCCATACTCGTATTTATGAAAATCAACCTGAAACAATGAAGCCAATGGCTGTGAGAATGCACACCAACAACTTCAAGAAAGATCCTGAAGCAAGAAAGACCTGCGTGGACTGCCACAAAGGTGTTGCTCACCCCTATCCAAAAGGATAAGGTTTAGCGCTTCAATAGCTTGATATTAAAATAAAAAGCCCTCTTTCGAGGGCTTTTTGCTTTCTCGTCTTATAAGTCTTGGCTATTGATTAATGCCATTCTGCGGGACAAGGCGCTTAGCGAAATTTGATGCACCATTTGCGTGGGAGCTGTGCAGGCATCGGCAATCACTTGCACTGAATAAGCTTGTGCTGCGGGTGATAGCGCTGTATGGGTCACGCAGTTTTGAGTCATGATACCGCATAAGAGTAAATGCTTGATTTGCATATCTTGGAGTAAGTTGGCTAGCTCTGTGCCGTCGAAACTGTCGGCAAATTGTTTTACCACAATTGGGGCATTGGGTAGCTCAGCTAAAAGCGCTGGATGGATTTCAACCCCTTGGGTGTTTGGGTTAAAAAAGGGCGCCTCACCTTGAGTCGTATCGGCAATATGCTGCACGAGAATAATCGGTATCGCCTGTTGCTGAGCACGCTGCACTGAGTGCAAGGTGCGCGCTAATGCCTCATCGACTTGCCATTGTGGGTAAGCCCCATGGGGAAAGTAGTCATTTTGCACATCAATAATCACTAAGGCGCTGTTCACTGGGATCTGGTTTAAGCTCGACATATTTTTCTCCTGTTCGTTTCTCTTGCAAAAGATGTCTTCGAAGGAGAGTTTGCAGTAGATTCATTACCATTAAGAGTGGCAGAAATGACATCTATGGTGCTTAAATTGACAAATTTTGCCGAGTCATCCCCATTAAAAGTGGCGATATTAGCCATACCCGGTTGCTTAACTTCAGCCGTATTTGGCTTAGAAGAGATGTTGCTGGTGGCTAACAAGCTGATGTTAGCTGACGAAAATAAATCCCTAAGCTCAAGCAGTTTTGCAGTGACTCGGTTATCCCTAGAGGAGATGAATCTCGAAGAGTGCTATCAATTAGTGATTATCCCGCCGAGCATCGAGACTGAGCTTTACTTCAATGCAGCGCCTTCATTGCGATTATGGTTACAGCAGCAACATGCCCGAGGAGCTATTCTCTGTTCTGCCTGTGCGGGAGCATTTGTGCTGGCCGCAGCGGGTTTACTCAATGGCCGCAAGGCGACAACCCATTGGGGATTAGTGGAAACGTTTGAAACCCAATATCCACAGGTGAAACTCGAGATCGAAAAAATAATGGTTAACGAGGGCGATATCATCACGGCTGCTGGCATGATGTCCTGGCTCGACTTGGGGCTAGAGTTAGTCGCGCAGTTTTGCCATGTGAAAGTCATGCGCCAACTGGGTAAGTACCTTGTTATCGATACCGGTGGGCGTGAACAGCGTTATTACCAACAGTTTTTACCTAAACGAGATCATGGGGATGCTGTGATCTTGGGTCTGCAAAATCGCCTACAAACCGACTATGGTGAGCCGATGAATGTTGCGGTTTTGGCGCAGCAGTGCTGTATGGGCGAGCGAACTTTTTTGCGACGTTTTGTGAAAGCGACAGGGCATAAGCCTAATGAATACCTACAAAAACTCAGGATCCAAAAGGCCTGCGACTTACTCGAAAATAGTCCACTGAGTTTCGAGACCATAGCGCATCAAGTTGGCTATGAGGATGTGAGCGCCTGTCGCAAAGCGTTTACTCGTATTACCGGTTTAACACCGAGTGCCTTTCGACAAAGGTTTAGTGCGCTTACGCCTGCGCTAACACCTGTCGACGATAGCTCAATAAACTAAATACGCCGAAGATAAACACTTGCAGATAATCTTGTTTGCGCAGCGTCAGCAGATTTTTAAACAGCATATGGAAGATGGCAACCTGGAAGCAATGCATCAAGCAAGTAATGCCGAGCAAGATATTGAGAATAATGCCGATATTGCCAGCAAAAGGCATAACAAGGTTATAAGCCATCATCAGCCACGCTATTAGGGTGATGGCTTTGCCCATATTGATCAGAAACGACATGCTATTCCTCGGTGTTAGCCGGAGTATCTTCGGCTTGGTATTGATATAAGCGATAGCTAACTTGCCCTGCGGTTTTGTCTTTGAGCGGTTGCCAAGTCGCAGGGACTGCCATGTGAGTTAATTCCGACTCAATCTCCACATAAATGAGCGCACCATCATTAAGCCAACCTTGGCTGTCCAGCAGTTGAATGGTTTTTTCTGCTAAGCCTTTGCGGAAAGGCGGATCGATAAACACCACATCAAACCCTTGCTCGCAGCCATTTTGCAGCACGACTAAGGTATCGGCGTTGAGTACCTCGGCATTGTCGCACTTGAGGGTATTGAGATTCGCTTTAAGTTGCATGGCGGCAGGACGTTGCAACTCGATAATCTTGGCGTAACTGGCATAGCGTGAGAGGGACTCAAGCGCCAAGGCGCCGCTGCCTCCGAAGCAGTCGAGCACCCTTGCGTGGGCAATATCATTGGCGAGCCAGTTAAATAGGGTTTCGCGGACTCTATCTGTGGTCGGCCGCAGGCCGTCTAAATCGTGGATAGGCAGTTTGCGCGAACGCCATTGCCCGGAAATGATCCGCACTTGGCCACTACCGGCTTTCTTGTTGGCCGTTTGACTCTTGGTCACTTGCTTGTTGTTTGCACGATTATTAGCCAAAGTGCCCCCGTGATTTTGCCTGAAGAAAGAAAGTGGTAGACTATGCCACCTTTATAAAGGCCACTATTTTATATCAAACTCCTAGTAAAAGGTGAGAAGGCTGATAGAGCAGAACTAATTGCCGACTTTTTGGGCGTAATTGCCGCGGTAATCTGGTATAACGGCAGGGTCTTATTTTAAATTCAACACTGAAGTAGAGCGCTGGAATTACACATGGCAAAGAAAGGTTTTTTCTCCTGGTTTCGTAAAGATAAATCACAAGATGAGGTTGTCGAGCAAACCCCAGTCTCTACTCCATCGCAAACCGAGCAAGCCGAAGCATTAGCAAAGCAGCAAGCTGAAGAGGCCCGTCTTGCGGCCGAAAAAGCGGCAGCCGAGCAGGCGCTAGCCGACAAATTAGCGGCTGAAAAAGCCGAAGCGGAAAGAATTGCTGCGGAACAAGCCGCAAAAGCTCAAGCGGAAGCGCAGCGTATTGCCGAAGAACAAGCTGCACGTTTAGCCGAACAACAGGCAGCCGAAGCCGCGCGTTTAGCGGCGGAGCAAGCTCAGGCGGAGCAGTTAGCCGCTGAAAAAGCACAAGCAGAAAAAGCCGAAGCAGAAAGAGTTGCTGCAGAACAAGCCGCAAAAGCTCAAGCGGAAGCGCAGCGTATTGCTGAAGAGCAAGCTGCACTTTTAGCAGAACAACAGGCCGCCGAAGCCGCGCGTTTAACGGCGGAGCAAGCACAGACAGAACAGTTAGCCACTGAAAAAGCACTAGCGGAAAAAGCCGAAGCGGAAAGAGTTGCCGAAGAACAGGCCGCTGAAGCCCAAGCAGAAGCAGAGCGACTTGCCGCTGCACAGGTCCAAGCTGAACAACCCCTTGAGCAACAACCCGAACCTCAGGCAAAACCCGCCAAAGAAAGCTTCTTCGCGCGTCTAAAACGCGGCTTAATACGTACTAGCGAAAATATTGGTAGCGGTTTCATCGGGTTATTCCGTGGTAAAAAAATCGACGATGAACTGTTTGAAGAGTTGGAAGAACAGCTTTTAATCGCCGACGTGGGTGTCGAAACTACTTCACGCCTTATTCAGAGCCTGACCGAACACGCGTCGCGCAAGCAATTAAAGGATGCCGAAGCACTCTACGATCTGCTGCGCGATGAAATGCAAAAGACACTCGATCCTGTGGCAATCCCATTAGTGCCTGAAAATACCAATGGTCCTTTTGTGATTCTTATGGTCGGTGTTAACGGTGTGGGTAAAACCACCACGATTGGCAAACTGGCAAAGCAATACCAGCGCCAAGGTAAGTCTGTGATGTTAGCGGCGGGCGATACCTTCCGCGCAGCAGCGGTGGAGCAATTACAAGTTTGGGGCCAACGCAATAATATCCCTGTGATAGCCCAACATACCGGCGCCGACAGTGCCTCGGTACTTTTTGATGCGCTGCAAGCGGCTAAAGCCCGAAAAATTGATGTATTAATTGCTGATACAGCGGGTCGCTTACAAAACAAGTCGCATCTGATGGAAGAGTTAAAGAAAGTAGTGCGAGTGATGAAGAAACTCGACCCAGAAGCGCCGCACGAAGTGATGCTGACCTTAGATGCGAGCACGGGCCAAAATGCGATTAGCCAGGCGCAGTTATTCCAAGAGGCTGTGGGCGTTACCGGCATGACCATCAGCAAGCTCGACGGTACCGCCAAGGGCGGCGTGGTGTTTGCGATTGCTGACAAGTTTAAAATCCCGCTACGTTATATTGGCGTGGGTGAGCAAATTGATGATTTGCGTACCTTTAATTCTAAAGAATTTATTGATGCCTTGTTTACTCAAGAGAAAGCGGATAGCTAATTTATGATTGATTTTCAGCAGGTCAGTAAGATTTATCCTGGTGGCCAAATGGCACTGGAAGAGGTGAATTTTCATCTACAAAAAGGTGAAATGGCATTCTTAACCGGCCATTCGGGCGCGGGTAAGAGTACCCTGTTGAAATTAATCACAGTGATCGAGCGTGCAACTACCGGCCGGGTGGCGATTAATGGCCACGATATTGCCAAAATCAGCCCTAAACACGTGCCCTATTTGCGCCGCAATATTGGAATGATTTTCCAAAACCATCATCTATTGATGGACAGAAGCGTATTCGACAACGTTGCCTTACCATTAGTGATTGAAGGCTTCTCCCACGGCGAGATCCGCAAACGAGTTGCTGGCGCGTTGGATATGGTGGGTTTATATGGCAAAGAGCGCCATAACCCGATCATGTTATCCGGTGGTGAGCAGCAACGTGTCGGTATCGCCCGCGCGATCGTTAATAAACCGCCACTATTGCTGGCCGACGAACCGACGGGCAACTTGGACCCTAAATTGTCGATGGATATTTTGCGCCTATTCGAAACCTTTAACGATGCAGGCACGAGCGTGCTCATTGCCACCCACGATCTGGGACTGATCGCGCGGATGAAATACCGCACTTTTACCTTGAAGCAAGGGCGTATGCTCGGTGCCCAGGAATTGCATCATGGACACGCGACTGCTCGAGGTAATGCGCTATGAGTGATAACGCCAAATTAACGCGCAGTAAGTTGCCCATTTCAGGGCGCATCGTGATGTTTTTTATTCGTCATGTGCAGCAAGCCATGGCAAGTATGGGCGAGTTATGGCGCAGTCCCGTTTCTTCTTTGATGACGATGGCTGTGCTTGGGGTGAGCTTAAGCTTGCCCGCAGCATTGCAAGTGCTAGTTAAAAATGCCGAGACTATTACCACTTCTTGGAATAGCGCGGCGGAGATTTCACTTTTTATCGATGAAAATCGCAGCGAGCAGACTATTCAAAGTTTGTTAACGCGTATCCGCGCTTATCCCGAGGTAGAAAAGGTACAGTATATCGACCGCAATCAAGCGCTTGAGGAGTTTCAGCGTCTATCTGGATTTGGTGAGGCGTTAGCCTATCTTGATAAAAATCCGCTTCCCGCGGTAATTACCGTGACACCAACCCAGCGCTATTCCACGCCAGTGGGAGCCCGCGAATTATTGACTAAGCTTGAGCGCGAGCCTGAAATCAGTTTTGGTCGCTTAGATATTGAATGGTTAGAGCGGCTACAGGCTGTGGTGCGTTTACTCGAACGAACAGTAATGGCGATTGCGGCGTTACTCGTCTTGGCGGTGGTATTAGTGATAGGTAACACGATTCGCTTAGCCATTATGAATCGCCGTAGTGAAATAGAAGTGATGAAGTTAGTCGGAGCAACCGAGGCATTTATTCAACGTCCCTTCCTTTATACCGGTATTTGGTACGGAGTGATTGGCGGTGTATTAGCTTGGCTTATTATTAACTTGTTGGTTTGGTATCTGGATTCTGCCCTAGCCGAATTGCTCGGTTTGTATGGTAGTCAGCTAGAGATGAAGTCTCTGACCTTTACCGAACTGCTACAATTAGTGGGCTTGGCTTCTTTTTTAGGTTGGCTAGGTTCTTATCTTTCGGTAAGGCAACATTTAAGATCGATTGAACCTTCTTAATGATCAATCGCTTATAGTTTAAATACCTTGATAAATATGGCTGGCGATGAACTTTTGTTCACTTGCAATGTCTATTCAACGGGGTTAAAAGTAATACCCCAGACGAGTGAAGGTTGACATACTCTGTCAATTAGCCGATAGTTCGTCAGCTCATCCTTAGGGTGTTTTGAGTGAAACCATAGGATGAAATCGACTTATATTTGATAAGTAGCAAGAAAGTAGGAGCGCGAATGACCTTTCAAACGCAATCAATGGCACTAACAGTCCCTCAGGGCAGCAGTAGTTTAGAAGCTTATATCCATTCAGTGACTAGCATGACAATGTTAGACGCTGAGACTGAGTATGAGTTAGCCAAGCGTTTGCAGGAAACGGGTGATCTGCAAGCAGCGAAGCAACTGATTATGTCGCACTTACGTTTTGTGGTGCATGTTGCTAAGGGCTACTCAGGTTACGGTCTGCCGCAGGCGGATTTGATCCAAGAAGGCAACATCGGTCTGATGAAAGCGGTTAAGCGCTTCGATCCCGATGTGGGCGTCCGTCTAGTGTCTTTTGCTGTGCACTGGATTAAAGCTGAAATTCACGAATATGTGCTGAAAAACTGGCGCATTGTTAAAGTCGCTACCACCAAAGCGCAACGCAAGTTGTTCTTTAATATCCGTAAAGCGAAAACTCGCCTCGGTTGGTTTAGCGATGATGAAGTCGCAATGGTCGCAGAAAATTTAGGTGTCTCTAAGGCCGATGTGACTGAGATGGAATCACGTATGGCGGCGCAGGATCCTGCGTTTGATCTGAGCAGTGACAACGATGATGAGCAGGATTTTGCCCCAGTGCAATATCTTGAAGATCATTCATCGGATTTAGCCGAAAATATCGAAAACGATAACTGGGAATCCAATGCCCAAGGTCGTTTATTATCGGCCATCAAAACCTTAGACGAGCGTAGCCAGCACATTCTGCGTGCCCGTTGGTTAGATGATGATAAAACTACACTGCAGGAATTAGCAGAAACCTATCAAGTCTCGGCTGAGCGCATTCGCCAGTTAGAGAAAAACGCTATGAACAAGCTTAAGGCTTGTATGGAAGCCTAATTCGGCTAAGTTTTCTTTCAAGACAAGATATCAAAAACCTGCTTCGGCAGGTTTTTTTGTTCTTTAGATAAGATTGGTCGCACGGCTCTACCGGACGTTTCCTACATCAATAATGTTTCATTTACGAATATAATGAATCGACTTTTGGGCCTCAATCAAAAGTCCTATTCAAAGACCACCTATATTGGATTTGGTATTGTTCCACCGCATGATGAGTTTTGATTTTTACTATTAAAGGAAGAGTAATACGGGAGGCGTTTGAACGGAGTTCAATAGGGAAACGCAAGATAAGGATATCGCTATGGAATTTAGGTAGTGTCGTTTAAAGGAAGCTTTTTAGCTATTTGACAAGGATAATCTACTTAATAGTAAAGTTAATTTCTCATCGTGCGTTTTTATTTAATGGGGAAGTACATGCATAAGGTAATCACCAAAGTAGCACTTTCTTCAGAACCAGGTTGGGGGGCTGCATATAGAGACGGTAGTTTTGTCGAAGCATATCAGCAGAGCTTATTCTGGTTGGTATGTAAGGGACTTGCTCATGACGTTAAGGACCTAAATATGTCTAGTTATTTTGGGATGGATGTTATCTCTTACCGTTTTCCTTTTTCAACGTTGAAAGAGTTGCTCGATTTAAGTCAGGTTCCCTATTTTATAGAGGATGAGCAGGTTAGATGGGTATTATCGCATAATGTATCGCCAATATTTTATACTCAATGGAAGTGTCAGGTTGCGTTGAGTTTAAATAGTAACAATATCGATTGTTGCGCTTAAGGTGTTTACGGTTTTTATACGCTAACTCTAGTATCTAACTATATTCTTATATCATTTATTGGTTCTGGCCTGTCCTAAATTAGGATGTTATGAAATTGTTTTTTAGCCACTATTAATTATTAAGGGATGTTACTTTTAAAAAGCCTATCATGACGAGCAATTGGTTTGCAAAAATTCCTTATCTAACTGATTTTTTGGTTTTAACGATTAAGACAAGAAATTTAGCAATGCAATTCATAGTAAAATCAACCTTATGGTGCCCCAAAGGGGGAATACTAAGAGAAGATTAAAATAAGAATACCATAGAATGCAACCGAGTAATTTGACTGAAAAATGATTCAGTTTTTTGTGCTTGTGGTTCAGAAACTTCCAGTAGAAGTTTATTTTTTTGCCTTGCTATAGGTCACTGTCTTTGAACTTTTGGGGATTGTAGTGTTATGTCTTACAATAAATTGAAGAAGAAACTCATTTTAGTCATAACTATAAGTGCTCCATTTTCTGCACCATCTATTATGAGCGCTCAGCCAAATACGATTGTTTTCTTTGGTGCTGTATCACAACAAACTTGTGAAATCACAATCAATGGTGATTCTGCTAACCCTGTGGTACTACTACCAGCAGTTGCCGCATCTGAGTTAGCAACCCCAAGATCTGTCGCAAAAGAAACTGCTTTCACTTTAGGTCTTAAAGGATGTGATGGTTCAGCTTTTGTCTCATACACACTCTTTTCAGGAAATAATATCGGCGATTATGGCACTTTAAAGAATCTTGCAACTGATGGAGCATTAAATGTCGGCTTTCAATTAAAAAATATGCTTGGAGGGTATGAAATTGATGTTACAAATTTTCAGTATGCGTCACGAGAACCTGGTGTGAAAGTGAATGCAGGAGAGACCGAGGGTTCTTGGGATTATGCTGTACAGTATATTTCTATAGAGGGTGGAGCAACACCTGGTCGTGTTTTAGGCACGGTACAATATGCTGTTGTGTATGAATAATTATAATGAAGGTTAGGTGATACTAATTTGCTGAAGGATACTAAAGCAATTGTTTTTAATAAAAAACTCTGTACTCAATAACTGATATAACACTTTCCACCTAGCTTGATTGCAAACATAATATACTATCAACTACTTTCGAGTGCGATTCGCGTGCAGGTTGTTTACTGGAAGATGACTTTAAACTGTGAAAGTAGTATTTCATAATTTTTTCCGCAGTTTTCCCCCATTGTAAATGCATTTAATCTTAGCTGTGATTTCGTAGATGATTCTTACGGGTACATCAGCAACAGTATCTTTTCAGTAGTTTAGTTGGAGCAAATGCTTACCATTAATGTCTGTCATTATATAAAACCTCTTCACAGCCTTTGACACCAATTGCTGCACCATACCTACTTTCTATCCCCCCCTCCCCTCAGGTCATCACCATTAAATTTGTACATGGTGATTTAGCCGAGAGCCATTTCTTATGCACCAGCTTGCGCTTGGGAAATTACTCACCAATAATCAGAATGTTCCTACAAAAAAATCTGAGGTGAGTCATGTTAAGATCAAAAAATAACCAAGTGTTGGGAGTTGTTGTTTTTTCCGGAGCACTTTTTGTCACGCCTGCAAAGTCTGAGGGAGTAATCACTTTTCAAGGGATGATTGTGGAGTCTAGCTGCGAGCTAAATATTAATTCTGTTGAATGCTTGGAGACTGACGCTCCAAGTATCAAGCATTCAGTTGCGCATTTTAATGTTAATAAGCAAGCCTTACTAGTTGGAGAAAGCAAGCAGTTACGGGGCAGAACAAAAAAAATAGACGAAATAGATATTGTTAGAGTTGATAAAGATAAGTATTTAGTAACCGCTATTTACTTTTAGAAAGTATGTTTGAAGCTTATTAAAGATCACCTGATAACAGGTGATTTTTGTTTAAATTTTTTGTGATTATTTTGAATATACGGAGCTTTTCTTTGGGGCGTAATATGAAGATTTTACTGGTGATTCTTGCCGTGGTATGGGGGGGAGGGGCACACGCTACTTGTTATCGTATCAGTTATAATGGTGAGCTTGCAGATAAGAACAGCCCCTACTATATCAATCCCGATTTTGGCACTAATGCTATTTGGAATGGTGCCTCTGATAGTAACTTTGGATACACAGGCCTGTTAAATGTAATTGGGCTAACAAATACCTATTTACAGCCAGTAGGCACGCTTATCGCCAAAGCCCCTAATATGCCTATGTATCAATATGGGCAAACAGGAGGCTTTAACCCTGAACAAGTTTTATATCGTTGTGATGCTGAGGATGAGGGGCAATTATTTGAAAGTTATGCCACTAATTCTGACAATTATCTAAGTGGTCGCTCTCTAGTTACAGAAGCAGGTGTGCCACCCCATACTTATATGCTTAATAGCCCTGATATAGGCTTTAGAATTTGGAATGATACAGCGCAGGAATACGTGACAAGGAATTGGCGCTATCGTCCACTCACAAACCTTGATCGCGATGACAAAAATAAAATTTTAGTCAAAGCGAAAAATTTCAGTTCTATGTCCGTAGAGCTCATTAGGATATCGAGCCCAGCTGTTACAGATGGGCCTTATCAGCCTGAAAGTTACTATAGATTGACTTATAGCTATAATCAGCCTTTAGGCTATACAACCTTTATTGGGCCTGGTGTGCCGGGTTGTAATGAGGGGCAGTTGGGCACTTGTTACACGGGGTTTCATTCCAGTTGGCCTGGTAACATTAGCATTACAAATAATTTAATAATTCGACGTACTCAACTGTGCGCTTTTAGAAATGTTACCCCTTATGTTACTTTTCCACCTATTACAGCAACAGCATTGAGAAGAGGTGAAAAGGTTAAGGCTCAATTTACTTTGGATTATAACTGCGGCAAAGGTGCATTAATCGGAGGAACGACGGTAAATATGAATGCGGTAGGGTTTAAAATCAATAGCGAGGCCCGTCAAGCCGCTATTAATGAAGGCTTGATCGTCGGAGGAGGTATGACTGGGGTAAAAAAATTATTAAGTCGGGGTTATGGTGTCGATCCCTATATTGCTGTTGGCGTTGGCATCGAGATAGAGAGTGAAAATGGGGATATGATGAATTGGTTGACGGATGAAAACACTATTACGCAAGGGGTAAACCAACTTAATGGTTGGCATCCGCTACGCGGTGAACCAACCCCTGGTGGGCCATTAGATGATTGGTATTCCGAGCGTTTTAATGTTTACCTTTCGGCTAATGGCGGCGCCATTGCTCCCTCACCTGGTAAAGTGTATGCCACAGCTGAAGTGTTTATTCGAGTGATGTAGAGCAAATATAGCCAGCATCTGTTACGCAAATATTTTTATATAAAAAGACTCAACTACTGAGTCTTTTTTATTTTTGCAGTTAAAATATCATATCCCTGATAATCGATATTATTCCCATTTTGATTTTAATCTATTTTTAATATAAGTCTGTTTATAGTTTTTAAACCTTTGAAGCTGTCAAATATTCATATTTTGTTCAAGAAATAGGCTAAGGTTATGTTTGTATGAGTAATTAAATTGGCTCCTAGCACGTGGAATTAGCCTTTTCTACAGGTCTTCAATATTTCTGCTATCAGTTCAGATATTTCCTACATTTTAACGAACGTCATCTTACATCATGTTTTTTTATTTGAGCTCATAATGCTCTGGAATTCGATAAGTCCTCTCTTTTCGAATTTTTTCTTAATGTTCTTAATGTCAAGTTTGTTATTTAAAGGAAATTCAACATGAAAAAAATTAGCCTAGCCTTAGCTGCAAGCGGTTTATTACTGGGTTCAACAGCTGCTATGGCTGCAGGCCCAAACACTATTACCTTTATGGGTGAAGTATCAGATCAAACCTGTGAAGTCGAGATTAACGGTAACGCAGCTAACCCAGTTGTATTGCTGCCAACAGCAACGACTGCTGAATTAACTGCAGCAGGTAGCACTGCTAAAGAAACCGTTTTCACCTTAGGTGTAACTGGTTGTGACGGCGCCGCCTTTACTTCGAAAACTGTGTTTGTGGGAAATACTGTTGATGCCAATGGTAACCTGACTAACGTTGCTGCTTCTGGTGCAGCCAATGTAGCTCTTCAATTGTTAGATGCACCTAGTGGCGCTGCAATTGATTTAAATACTTCAACGCCAGTTGCGGGTGTGACTTTGGCTGCTGGTGAAACTGAAGGCACAGTTGATTATGCAGTGCAATATATCAGTGTTGCTGGTGGTGCCACTGCGGGCCCAGTACTTGGTTCAGTGCAATATTCAGTGTCTTATCAGTAATCCCGTCTATATTTAGGTATTGCTGGTGCATCTGTAATGGCCCATTTATGGGCCTTTTTTTTAGTTGGAGAATTGCGAGATGTGGAATCGCTGCTTATTTGTTATTACGACGTTACTGCTTTCTCAAGTTGCTCAGGCAAGTGTGGTGATGACAGGAACCCGTATTATCTATCCGGGCGATGCCAAGGAAAAGAGTGTACAGCTAGCAAATAATGATAGCTTCCCAAATGTTGTACAATTATGGACAGATATTAATAACCCGCAATCAACCCCTGAGAATGCGGATGGACCATTTGCAGTTTTGCCTGCTGTCGCTAAAGTCAAAGCGAATGGCGGACAAACTGTACGCCTTATTTATACCGGTGAAGCTTTGCCATCGGATAGAGAGTCAGTATTTTACTTGAATTTTTTACAAATCCCGCCAGCCGAGAAGGCCAGCAGCAATGAGAATAAAATGTTAATCATGTTGCGTAACAGAGTGAAGATTTTTTATCGCCCTGAGGGATTAAATATCAAGGTCTCCGAAGTGCCAAATTTAATTAATTTCACTGTGCAATCTCAACCAAATGGTTTGCAAGTCGAAGTGGAAAATACCAGTCCTTATTTTGCCTCATTCACTCGTGGGGACCTTAAATATCAAGGTCGGGATATTGCATTGCCAGTAGAAATGGTGGCGCCCTTTAGCAAGGTGAGCTGGGCAGTCGATAATATGAAGCTTGTGCCTCAAACACCCGCGAGTATTCAGTTTACTTTAGTAAATGACTTAGGTGCTTCAGTTACACAAGAGCAAGCTGTTGTTATTCGCTGAGGAGTTAGTCATGCATTGGGTAAGTATAATTATGGAAAAAAAAAGTAAGTGGCGGCTATTGCCGTTTCCAATATTACTGCTATCGGCACCGATTTATGCCGATGATATGGAATATGCATTTGATGAATCATTGCTATTAGGGCCTGGTTATAATTCCGATTATTTACAGCAGTTGGTAAATGGACCAGATATTTTACCTGGACAATACCAGGTAGACCTTTTTATTAATGGTCGCTTTGTGTCTCGCGAATTACTGCGCTTTGTTGATACTGGTAATAACAATGTCGAGCCTTGTATTGAAGAGTCGATCTGGCTCAATGCGGGGGTGCGCCCTGAGTTTATGGCGCCGGCGCCAGTTATTGGTAGTTGCAGTTTAGGGTACACGGTTAAAGGCAACAATTTTAGTTTTGACTCTGGCAGTTTAAGGCTCGATTTAACGGTACCACAGGCCTATATGGATAATAAGCCGCGAGGTTTTACTTCGCCTGAACAGTGGGATGGTGGTGAGACCGCGCTTTTTATTAATTACAATGGCAACTACTACCGTTCAGAGTCGAGTTATGGTCAGCGTAATACGAGTGAGTCTGGCTATTTAGGATTAAACTCGGGCTTTAACTTAGGATTGTGGCGAATCCGTAACCAATCGACTTACCAATATCGAGATTCAAGTTTTGGTACTGACACTGACTTTAAATCATTAAGGACGTATGCGACTAGAGCATTGCCTTTTTGGCAATCCGAATTGTCACTGGGTGAGCTTTATACCCGCAGCACAGTATTTGGCAGTATTAGCTTTAAGGGTTTTCAGCTTCAGTCTGATACACGGATGTTACCTGTGTCACAACGAGGTTATGCCCCCACAGTAACGGGTATTGCGCAAACGACGGCAAAAGTGGTGATTAAGCAAAATGGCCGAGAAATATACCAAACTACCGTTGCGGCAGGCCCGTTTGAAATTAATGACTTGTATCCTACAAGCTATCAGGGGGATTTGTTGGTTGAAATCAATGAGGCCGATGGTCGTGTGTCATCCTTTACTGTGCCTTTCAGTGCGGTACCGGGCTCTATGCGTGCAGGGCAATCCCAATATGCGCTTTCTATGGGTAAAAGTACCAATACGGGGGAGGATGGATATTTTACTGATGCAACCTACGAGTTAGGTTTATCAAATGAGATAACAGTCAACACTGGGCTGCGGCTTGCCAGTGACTATGTTGCGGTAAGTGCTGGTAGTGTGTTTAGTACGCCGATAGGTGCCGTTGGTGTTACTGGGGTGTATTCCCATGCAAAATTAAAAGACTATATAAATGATGCCGAATCTGAGTCAGGTTGGCGCCTTGGTTTGAACTACAGCCGAGCCTTTGACAGTGGCACCTCTGTTACCTTGGCGGGCTATAAGTATTCAACGGAGGGCTTTAGGGAGCTAAGTGACGTTTTCCGTCAGCGCGCCTATGTTGATAATGGCTTTGACTATAGCTCCGAGAATTACCTGCAGAAAGCGGAAATGGTATTAAGCATGACTCAGCAGTTGGGAGACTGGGGGTCACTTGCTGTGTCGGGAACAAAACGCCAGTACCGTGATGGGCGAGAGGATGATGATTCATACCAGCTAGGTTATTCGAGCCAGTTTGGCCCTGTCAGTCTGGGAGTGAATTATGCACGTCAGTACTTAAATCAAACAGAAAATACTGTTGGTGGGCCTATTTCTGTCAAAACCAAAGATGATGTTTGGTCATTAAGTTTATCCATGCCGTTGGGGGTTAACAGTAAACATTCTGCAGTAACAGGTTATAGCCATAGCGCAAACAGTAACAACTATTATGCGGGTATTTCAGGCACACTTGATGATGAAAACACTTTGAGTTACTCGGTTAATGCAAGTCGACAGGATGATGACTTTTATAACTCGGACAGCTATAGCGCAACGCTGAATAAGCGTACCAGCATAGCCAATATGGGCGTGAACTATTCCCGTAGTGATAACTATCAGCAGTGGGGCGGCAATATCCGCGGTGCGGTTGTAGTGCATGAGGGGGGACTAACCTTAGGGCAATCGGTGGGGGATACCTTTGCCATTATTGAAGCACCGGGTGCCGAAGGGGCCGCAGTTAAAAATAACTGGGGAACTTACATTGATAGTAATGGTTATGCCTTAATGCCAAGTTTAATGCCTTACCGCACCAATGATATCAGCTTAGATTCGGCAGATATCGATGAAGATGTCGAGTTATTAGATTCTCGCAAAACGGTTACCCCTTATGCGGGTGCTGCGGTAAAGCTTAAGTATGAAACCCGTAAGGGTAAAGCGGCACTCTTTATTGCCAAGCTTGATTCGGGTGAGGTCGCGCCTTTAGGGGCAAGTATTCTCGGCTTGCAAGGGGAAAATATCGGTACCGTTGGGCAGGCGGGGTTAGCTTATGTGCGACTCGCAGAGCCTATGGGTAAGCTAACCCTAAAATGGGGTGAGGGCAGTGAAGATCGCTGTCAAATCCATTATGACTTAACCGAGCAGCCGACGGATGTTCGTTTATACCGTCTACCAACGGTGTGTTCCGTGACGAATCAATAAGGGGTGAATATGTTTACAAGATTAGTATTAACATTGTTTTTGTTGAACTTTACGGCTTCAGCTTTTGCCCTTTGTGCACGTGTACCCAGTGCTGCTGGGCAGTCATGGCCAGCAGGTTGGGAACCATTTGACCCTACAACAGGCGTCAAAAATAACTGGAACGGTGGCATTAATGGTGGTGGATTGAATATGGGACGAGTTAACCTTGCCTCAGATTTGGTTCAACCTATTGGCTCAGTAATTGCCAATGGAGGACCTGTGCCACTTACCCAATATGGTGAGCATGTTGGATTTCAACCTGAACAGGTGCTTTTTGTCTGCTCACCTAATGAAGAAGGATTATTATATGAAGGTTTCGTTGCATCTAATGGAGCTTATCAAGGTGGTTTAGTAATAGAACCCAATGTGCCTGAACTCACTCATACAACCTTTGTTAAGCGTGTGGGCTGGCGAGCGTTACATGTGACAACGGGTAAGTATTTTTCCCGTAATTGGCAATTAAGACCGCTTACAGGATTGGATCGGGATATTTATGGTCGAATATTGGTTAAGGCAAAAAACTTTAGCGATGTTCAGTTGGAATTTATTAAGATCCCCAGCCCGACACAAACAGACAGTACAGGGGCATATCATGCTCCAAATACAACTGGTTTTGGCTATTACGATCCCTTTGGCTGGGTTAGTTTAATATCCCATAATACTGAAGATGTATCTGCTTCTAACAAACTTCTAGATTGTAAAGACGGACAATCTATTTCGGAATGCCATATCTCCAGTGTTCGTTATGAACAGATTGTTGGCCCATTGTCAAATACCAATGCACATACGGGAGGTAATGGAGGGGGGTTTACCTCATATAAAGGATGCACAATTGCGAATGTCACACCATTAGTGATTTTTAGCCCTATTTCGGTCTCTGAACTCGAAGGAGGAGGCAAGCGAACCGGCAGAATTGATATTGAGTACCACTGTGAAAATGGTGCCACGTTCGGTGCCGCTGCTTTAGGAGCTAATTCGATTGGATTTAAAGTGAGTGATGCTTCTAAAAATATTGCTTATAGCCTTGGCCTTAGGACGCCGACGGGGGCAGGGGTGACTAAACTTTTGAGCGAGAATTATGGTGCACCAGGTGTTGCAAAGGGGGTGGCTATAGAAATGTTAAAGAATGATAGTATTGGAGTGATGAATTGGTTGACGAGCTCATCACAAAAACTGGGTGGCAATAAAGATGGTTGGTATTCACCGAATGGCTTCAACATGAGTCCAGACCCAATAAGAGTGTATAACACTAGCTATGATGTTGAGCTATCGAGATTTACCCCGCCATCATTGCCAGCCGATCCTGTCACGGCGGGCATTGTGTATGCGACCGCGGAAGTATTAATTGTTGTCCAGTAGTAACAAATATTTCTAACATTATTATATAAGGCCAAGTGATACTTGGCCTTATACTATTTGAGGCATTGAAACGAATGATGATAATTTACGGTAAATGGTCAACATGCTATCCAGTAAATATGCTATATATTTTCAATCTCTTACCATTTGAGCAACCAAAATGCGCCTAATATACTTTACTTTAGCCTTTTTATTATTTGGATTTTCATCTGTCGTTTTGGCTGGTGTGGTCGCCGAAAATACGCGTATCATTTATAACATTAATAAAAAAGAGCAATCCTTTCAATTTGTTAATATAAATGACTACCCAGTATTGGTTCAGCTGTGGGTCGATGATGGCAATATTGATGGCACACCTGAAAAAGCACCTGACTCGCCAGTAATCCCGCTGCCCGCCATTTTTAAATTAAAGAGCAAGGAGACTAAAAGTATTCGATTTGTCAAAGTGGATGAGAATTTAGTAACCGATAGAGAAACGCTTTACTGGTTAACAATTTACGAAGTGCCACCGCTACCAGAGAAAGACAGTAAGTCCGAAGATAGTGCAGTGCTTATATTGACTACGCGTACCCAAATGAAGTTGTTGTTAAGGCCAGCAGAGTTATTTAGTCAAGCGAGTACTATGGCGTCGAATATGTCGTATAAATGGGAGGATAAGTCACTTGTTTTAACAAATAATTCGCCGTTTTATCTAACCATAGCGGCTTTGCGATTATCAGACAAAGAGGATAAATCCTATTATAATGGCATGTTAGCACCATTTTCACAAATTACCGTAGCATGGGAATCGACAGCTAGGCCTGAATCGCTAGTTGTCACCTATCTAGATGATAATGGTTCACAGAATGATATAGTTGTAAATAATAAATAAGATAAAATGCAATCATTCATTTATGATGATTGCATTTTTAAACCTGAAGTTTTAAATTTTATACTCTATCACGTATTTGCATATTAATTTCTTTTGCAAGTCGTTCAATTGCAATTTCGATTTTATCAGACATTTCAATCAATTCATTTGAAGATTTGATTTGTTCTAGTTGTTCGCAGGCTATAACTAATTCTGTTGCCGCGATAATTCTAGCTGCACCTTTAATTTTATGAGCAATATTTTTTGCGTCAACAATATTACTATTATTAACCGCTGCTTTAAGCTCTACTAGGTCTGCCTGATTCGCATTGAGCAGTTCTGTTAATAGTTGCTCAAATAATGAAACATTTCCACCTGTTAGCTTCTCTATCGTTTCTGGTAAAAAAACCTTTTCCGATGGATTGCTATGTTTTATTTCCTTATTAAAACTATCAAGCTTTAGTTTTAAATCCTCTAAACTAATTGGCTTAAACAGACAATCATTCATACCTGCATCTAAACAAGCTTCTTTTGCTTCCAATTGCGCATTGGCAGTATATCCAAGCACAATAGAAGGTTTTAAGTTATGAGCTTGTTCATACTGGCGCAGTCTTCTACTAAGTTCATAGCCATCCATTAGCGGCATATTACAGTCTGTTAATACAATACGGTAAGGTTGCTGGCGGAAAAGCTGTAGAGCTTCTAAACCATTATTGGCTTCATCAACAGAATGGCCTAGATAGCGTAGTTGTTGAGATAGTAGTAATCTATTGGCTGAATGATCATCAACTATTAATATATGTTGTGATTGTGTAGTGGGGTTATTTGAGTCAACAGTATCAGGCAAAGCCGTAGACTTGGGGCTGGATTTAATAGGTTGTAAGGGTAACTCAATACAAATAGTTGTGCCTTTATCTGGAACACTGGCCATCGATATTTCACCGCCCATCATATCACACAATGAGCGACAAATTGCTAAGCCTAAACCTGTTCCACCTTTATTATGAGCGCCATTATGCGCTTGAACAAAAGGCAAGAATAAATTTTCTTGTTCTTCTAAAGGAATGCCTATACCTGTATCTATAACTCTCAACATGAGATATGGCTGCTGATTAAATCCAACTTTTAGCTCTGCTTCAATACTCACTTTTCCTTTAGTTGTAAATTTAATGGCATTACTAATAATATTAGATAATATTTGTTTTAATCTTAATGGGTCTAAAAGTACACATTGAGGAAGTTTTTTATCGAAAATGAATTCAATCGGTAATCTTTTTTCTAGAGCAATCCCTTCAAAAATTTGAATAACGGATTTGATTGTCTGCTTTAAATCAATCTCTGTTGGATTTAATGTTAACTCACCAGCCTCGATCTTGATAATGTCTAAAATATCGCCTATGAGGGCAAGCAATCCTTTTGCTGAATCATAGGCAACTCTAATTGAGTTAAAATCAAACTGATTATTCTCAGACCTTTTTAATGAAAGCTCTAATAATCCTATGATTGCATTCATTGGTGTACGAATTTCATGGCTCATTGTTGCCAAAAATTGAGTCTTTGCTTTACTCGCGCTATCTGCTTGTTCTTTAGCTTCGGTAAGTTGAGCTAAAAGCTTTACCCTATCACTTACATCTATCCACCCTCCGACAATACCACAAATCTTTCCATATTCATTTTTAAAAGGCTGGAACCAATGATAGATATCAACAGGTTTGCCATCGATATGGATTTGTCTATCACGGCTAATTGCTTTATTCTCAATCATTGCTGCTTGATATTCAATATCAAGTTCCGTAGCTTCTATAACTCTATTGCTACCTTGCTCTGTAGTTTTGTAAAGGATATGTTCTTTATTACTCGCTTTGAAGGTTCGCTGGTAACTTTCATTGCAAAGAATTAATTCTCTCTCTAAGTTTCGAACATAAATGGGATGTGGGATACTATCTACGACTTCTTGCATAAACAATAGTTGATTATGCAACTCTTGTTTTGCATCAAGACGCCTAATGTAATGAATGCGTGTAAGCCAAGTCCAATAGAGGCCTGCAAGTATAAATATAATAGTTGCTCCTATCATGGTATAAATCGTGTACTTATAATCGCGCCAAGTTTCTTTACCTGGGACAGCATTACGATGCCAACGATTTTCCAAAGAGAGTAATTCATCGGGAGGAATGGTAAATAATGCTTTATTGAATATGTTGATTAATTCTGGATTACTCTTGTCAGCTGCAAAAGAAAGGCTTGCAATTGGATTATCTACCACTATGCTATCAATACTTAGTTTGTCTTCAAAATAATGATTTATATAATAGTCAGCGACACCAAGTGGTACAATTGTTGCGTGAGCTTGTCCTTTAGTTATTTCGGTCATTGCTTCTAAATAGTTTTCAACTCTGACGACTTTTGCATTTGGTATTGCTTTAGGTATTAAATCATTAACAGCATCTGATGGTGGTAATGCTAACTTGAGTTGTTTTGTATCTTTTATAGCTAGGTTAGTGTTCTTTCTTGATACTATTACAAAGGGTGAGCTAGTAAATTGTTTACTAAATATAAACTTATCCTTAAGCCTAGTTGATGCAGACAAGATGGCTATGTCGGCACTATCATAGGTTAAAAAGCTTTCCATTTCATCGAAGCTTTGGGTACGGATGACAATAAACTCAATTCCAGTATTAAGACTTATAGCCTCTAAAATATCTGCTACAAAACCTTGAAAATTCCTATTTTGATCAAAATAACTTATCGGAGCATTAAATTCATTAACAACTACTCTGATAGGTCTATGCTGCTCAAGCCATTTTTTTTCATTCTGATTAAAAATTAATTCTCTATCATTATGGACAAGAGCTATCCCACCGCTGCTCCAGCGCTTTCTAATTACCCAATGCTCACTTTCAGGTAACTGTTCTAGAGCACTATTTATAATTTCTTTTAATGGATTCCCAGGATTAAATGCAAAGCTTATCCCTCTCGTATCTACCGGTATCAAATCTTTTAGTATTAAGTTTTTTGAAAATATATTATTAATGATATGACTTGCTGAGTAAGTGTCGATGATGACGCCATCTGCATGACCGAATGCTGCTGCCGCAACAGCTTCAATTCTAGAGGGATAAGGTACTAAATCTGAATTAGGGAAAAGTTTTTTTAGTTCTTCGTCTGGTAAATAATCATATGATGTAGCTATACGCTTAGGCGTTTCAGATGACTTTAATTGATCAGAAACATATATTGCTGGAATGTCATATAAATAGTTATTGCTTAACTCTAAGCCAAAAAATTCTTCATATCGATTTGCTGTTGTTAGTATATCAATTGAACGGGTTTTTATCGCATTAATTGCTTCTGTGCGAGAATCATAATAAAAAATCTCAATATCTAATTTAAGTGCATTAGATAGAATTTTAATATAATCTGCACTAACACCTTCATAAAATTTACTATTCCCATTCATTGTAATATCAAATGGGGGGTAGTCTGGTTTCGAGATACCTACTCTTAGTTTTTTATGTTGTTTAAGCCATTTATCTTGTTCTGGTGTAAAATGAAATTCTACATTTCCAATGGTGGGATAACCATATAATAGTAAATTTTTACTTTCTCCAGCGAAAGCCAAAGTCGAAAAATTAGCAATTATAATAAATAAAAATAATAATCTTTTTTTTAAATAAGTTATCATGTTATGTTATTTCTTTTTGCAATTTCAATTAAATCGACTAAATTATTTGCGTTGAGCTTTTCCAAAAGTCGCGTTTTATAAGTGCTAATAGTTTTATTGCTCAGTAGCATTCGATCTGCTATTTCTTTATTAGACAGGCCTAATGTTAGCTGCTGAAGGACCGCCATTTCTCGTGTCGATAGCTTTTTAATTAAGTCAACTTCATTATTATTAGTGTAATCATAGATATTAATATTATTGAGAATCGGAAAATATGAGTGCCCAGAAAGTATTGCTCTAAGTGCATGTATGACTTCTGTCAGATCTTTTTGCTTTGAGACATAGCCAGATGCACCTGCTTGGATACAACGAGTTACAAAATAGTCTGATGGTTGTGCTGTTAGTACAAGTATCAGTGGTGGCTTAGCTAACTTTTTTGACCTTTCAATTACCTCAAGGCCATCTAGTTGAGGTATACCAATATCAAGAATGACTGCATCAGGCGCAAGATCTTTCACTAGCCTTAGGGCATCTACCCCATTATTGGTTTCTGATATTACTTCAAAGCCATGCTGTTCAAGGATAATTTTTAAGGCTAAAACAACAACAGGATGATCGTCAACTAGTAAGATCTTTCTTTTCATTCAAATAGTTCCAAAGTGATTTTGCATTATTATTCAGCAAACAAAGTACCATATTGTAGCCGTTTACTTGGTACTTGGGCCCTATTAAGTAGAAAGCTAAGAATCTTCCTACAAGCTATTCAGCTCCTTCTTTTTAAAAAAAATTATAACCTACAATGAAGATGTGTCGAGTGTTACTTTAAATTTTTTAGGCTTAAACGATATAGAATTAGCGCGGAAAGCATAGTTGCTAAGTGTCACTGAAATTTATGGTTCAACAGATATCCTATGTTTTACTAGGTTTTATTTAAGACTATTTTAAGGTTTGCTATGAGTAAGATTAGTGTGATTATTTTAGAGGATCACCCATTTCAAAGAGCTGTACTAAAATACAATTTAGCATCTTTTGCTATTGTTGAGGTTTACGCATTTGGAACTGCTCAGGATGCCTTAGAGTGGCTTGATATCCACAATCATATTGATATTGTTATTTGTGATTTAATGATGGCGGGCATTGATGGACTGTCTTTTTTGCGTAAAGCTAAGTCTAAATATCACATTTCAGCTGTTGCGTTGTTCAGCTGTATAGATCTGGAGTTACGTCGTTCCGTCTCTCAAATGATAAAAATGCTTGATTTCGAATATCTTGGTGATTTAGGTAAGACCCCTTCAACTGATAATCTTCAAAGTATGTTGGATAAATTTATTTATTCACAGACTCAAAAGAAATTAGATAATTGTACTTTGCAGAATCAGAATAGATCCTTTGATTTTGGCTTGGCTGATTTCAAAGTTGCTATTGAAGATAAACAATTCATTGGATACTACCAACCTAAGTTTGATGTAGATAGTTTTCAATTGAATGGTGTTGAGATGTTAGCTAGATGGGTACACCCTGAGTTAGGTCATCTTGGGCCGGCAGTGTTTATAGAACCCTTAATCGCTCATGGTTTACTTGATGAACTTTTTTTTCAGTTGTTTGAACAAGGCTGTCGATTGCAACAATCCTTGAAGTTACGGGAAGAACAATTATCTATAGCTTATAATCTGGATATATCACAACTTAATTCAACAAAACTCGTTTATAAAATCGTTAACATAGCAAAAAAATATTGTATTTCACCACATTTAATTACACTTGAGATTACAGAAACGGGTTTACTCTCGGCGCCAGCTGTTAATATGGAAAATTTGATACGACTTAGGATGCAGGGTTTTGAACTTGCAATTGATGATTTTGGTGCTGCGCATTCTTCGTTGGAAAGATTGTGTGAATTACCTTTCTCGCAGATTAAACTGGATAGCTGTTTTGTAAGGAAATTAAACGTTGAACCTAGATGTCAAGCTGTAATTTCTAGTGTAATAGCTTTATCTGAAGCCCTTAATATGGAATTGATTATAGAGGGAATCGAAACAAATTCGCAACTCACATTGCTACAGCAATTAGGTTGCAAAATAGGGCAAGGGTTTTGTTTTTCACGACCTATTGATGAGCATACGTTTATTCAGCGTTTTTTACCAACTAAATATTTTTCAGCTTTAACTGAAAAATCTGACACTGCTTTAGGGTATTGATTTTGTTTTTTTATTCATTGAGTTTTAAAGAATTATTTATCGGTTTGACAATATTATTCTATTCAACTAACTCTTCTGCAAAAGTGGAACATGTTAGTTTGAATCAAGTAATGTCCTCTGTTGGTGATTTACCTCTTTTCAAAATGAATATTGTTTTATCTGGTCAAAGCTCTGTTGATTCTGGGTTAGAATTTTATCTAGTTCAGAATAGTGGAGAGGAGAAGTTAGTTGTTCAGCATTTAAATCAATTCTTAATATTATTAATGGGATTAGACAAAATTACCGATGATAATGCTAAAATAGTTGTCAGAGAGTGGCATAAGGTGAAGGAAATTCAATTGTTTGATAATGCTAGAGTGGATAGTGATAACCTTTCTCTATCTAAGTCACTTTCAGATGGGGCTGTTTCTTCTAATGTAATTAATGTTAAATTTTCTAAAAATATTGCGGGCTGTAATTTGAATTATGGAGGTCAAGAAACACTTTGGCGTCTAGGATTGAACTTCGGGGCTCTATGGGGAATGAATAATTACGCAGCAATGCTTTTAATTTTTTATGATAATCCACATGCATTTAATAATGGTAATATAAATGGTTTAAAGAAAGATGCAATTTTGAAATGTCCTAGTGAAGAAACTCTTGAAATGTATAAAATTAAGCAAGATGCTAAAGAAATATTTAATAAAATGATTGTCGAATAATGCTGCAGATTCCGAAAAAATCATTATTCACTAATAAATAATCCTGCTTGATTAATGATTTCTTGCCGATTGACTTTCAAGCTTGTTTGTTCAAGGTTTTCTGGCCAAGGGTAATAGCGGCGCGGCCTTTTAAAGCGAGCAATTTTATCGGCGAGAAAGGCTTCAAGCTCGGCTTCTATTGCACGCATTTCTTGGCTTGTGTTGCTGCCGACAGTCCCACTGCGGAGAATGTCACCACGAATAATGGCGGCGGGGAGTTGGCCGAAGGTGACGTCAGGCAGAGGGAAGACGATTGCCTCATAAATTAGCGGATGTAGTTTGAGCGCCGCTTCAATTTCCTCTGGCTGAATGTTCTCGCCGCCACTGATAAACATATTATCAACGCGGCCCAAGATCTTAAGATTGCCGTTAGCATCCCACTCGCCCATGTCTTTGGTATAAAACCAACCCTCGGTATCGAGTGGTTTTTCGATTCCCTTATCCGTGAGATAGCCCATAAATAAGCAATCTCCCCGTACCCAAATCACCCCATCGACAATTTTGAGTTCACGCCCTGGGAGTAATTTGCCACTGGTGCCATCGCTTAGCGCTGGGCCTGTGGTGATTTGCGAGCCCATTTCTGTCATGCCGTAACTGGTAAAGCTGGCAATATGCCGCTGTTCGAGCTGTTTAAGCAAATCGACAGAAATTGCGCCGCCGCCGAGTAGCAGGGCTTTAATGCTCTTGAGTGAAACCTGTTTATCTGTGAGTAGATTGAGTAACTGTGTCGGTACGAGGGAAGCATGGGTTAAGCCGTCACGCTCGATTTGTACCTGCAGCGGGAGAGTCGGATCCGGCAGTACTACCGTCGCCGCCACTAAGGCGCAGCGGTTGAGAATGGCGAGGCCGCCAATATGAAACAGGGGTAACGACAATAACCAAGCATCACCTGTGACCAGCGGGATCAGACTGCGAGCACCCTCGGCATTGGCAATGTGATTCGCAAGATTATGCACGGCCGCCTTAGGAAAACCACTGGAGCCAGAGGTTAAAATCACATTGCTTGGGCGATAAATATCAAAGGCTGTCGCGGCTTGCTCATTGTTTGGACTCACATCGAGGCTAACATCCAGCGTGAGTTGATGACTGCCTGACAAGGCCAACTCAGTTTCGCTCCAATAAAAAGAAATTTGGTGGCTATCGATAAGCCCTTGAACTTGCACCTGCGGAAAACGTGGCGAGATAGGAAAAAAGATTGCGCCAATATCCACACAGGCCCAATACAGGCAAATCATCTCTAAATTATTACGGCTAATACACGCCAGAGGTTGCCCTTGGCCAACACCTATGCGCGTGAGCTGTTCACCTAAGCCCAGCACCATATGGCTTAAACTGGCATAGCTGATGTCCTGTCCATTGCACTTAACCGCCGTTTGTGTGGGCGAGGTGAGCGCAGCGCTATGTAATGGCGAGATACCTTGCTGTGAAATGGATTGGGATGGAGCCAATGCTTGAGATTCGGACATTGGCAATTAATCCTGCTGCGTACTGGCGACAAGCTTAAGTTGATGAGGCTTCAAGCATTGTGGCTTGTTGCTTGGTACGATTAAGTCTTGGCTAAAGGCGCTCAAAGTATCGAGCCCTGGAATTTCATCGGGCGTCAGTATGGTGGCTAAATGGGCCAAGTCATTGATGCCTAAGCTGGCTTCAAGGCTTGAGCTTAAGATGCAGCGCACGCCATGGCTGTGGGCCTCATCGATAAGGCGCTGAAGTTTTTCAATACTGCCCAGTAGCATGGGTTTGATGATGAGCGCCGTGAGTCCCTCATGCATCACAAATTGATAATCCGGATCATTGAGGGATTCATCTAAGGCGAAGGGCAGAGGAATGGCGCGGTACAGGGTTTGATTATCCTGCGGGTGCTGGCAAGGTTCCTCAATATATTCAATGCTCTCTAGCGGTAAACAGGCTGCAAAGTCGAGGGCCTGCTCTAAGCTAAAGCCACGGTTGGCATCTAAGCGCAGCTTAAGATCGGGTCTCTGGCCTAAGATGGCATAAATCAGGCCCAACTCATCTTCCATTGAGGTTTGTGCGACTTTCACTTTGACTGAGTGTACGTTGCTATCGAGACTCGCAATTCTTGCTATTAATTCGGATTTTGGCGCATCCGCTGGCTGATAGATGAGCGGCACTGTACTGGTAACTGGGCGCACTGACTCGAGTTTTCCGCTGAGTTTGGCATGCAATAGGCTTAAGCCAAAGGCAATAGACGGATAAGAGCTCGCTTCGGCCTGCTCAAGCAAGCAATCGATAGGCTGGTTTTGCAGGCTGGGCAATAGCGCCACTAAGGCCTGCTGTACTTCATCTAGGCTCTCGCGGCTAAAGCCGGACAATGGCTGTTGGTCGATATCAATCCCTGAGAGCGGCGCGATTTCAACCAGTTGCTCGCTTTCTTCACCCTCTGCTCGTGCTTTTGCCTGCAACACTAAGCCCGTTCTATGGTCGATACGCTGTTTCCCCACGGGTAAAAAGCGGTCTAAGGGCAGGCGATATAAGGACAAGCTGAGCGAAGTTAAGATCATATTTTCCCTAAATTTATCTGTTTCAAGTCATCGATTTTTTAAGCTTGAGTGCGCTTAAGCAAGCGACTAACGCCGCGGGATTGGCTTGATGTATGTTATGCCCAGCCTGTTCAATCTGGTGCAAGATGATGGGTTGTTGTGCTTGCCAATCCTTTGCAATTGCAGTGAATTTCGCATCTTGGCTGCCAGCAAAAAAATGGCTCTCGCAAGCAAGGCTTGCTGGTACATCCCAGAGAGAGGCTTGGTGAGCCAGTGATGTGGCTAAAAAAATCTGTTTTAGAGTTTGCTTGGGATGTTGGTCGTGCAGCGCCGCGCGCTTGGCTATCAATGCATGCCGCGCCTTGTCGGACATATCGGCAAACACGGCCTGTTGATACCAAAGCTGTAAAAAATCCACGCTACTCAAGCTTTGCAGCCGTTTGGCCCACAGGTTGTCGCTCTTGCTGCGCGCGGCTTGTTCTTCGGTATTTGTCAGCCCGGGATGACAGGATTCTAGCCACAAACTCAACACTCGCTGCGGATAAGCTTGGGCAAGATGTAAGGCAATCCGGCCACCGAGGGAATACCCATAGAGGTAAAACGCTTCAATGCCGAGGCGATCGAGGCGGCTGATAATGTCTTGGACACAAAAGTCGAAGCCATTAGTGAGCGTCGATGCGATTTCTGGTTGATTGTCGCCGTGGCCGGGTAAATCAAGGCAGATACAGTGAAAATGTTGGCTGAGTTTAGGGATCAGCGGTAGCCAATCGGCCTTCGATCCTAAAAAACCATGGATCAGGACCAAGTTTGGCTGTGCTGTCTCTCCATAACGGGCCACGGTCGGCATTAGCTTTGTTTCACCCATAAATTCAGCGCGGCGATCTGCTCGCTGGCTTGGTGTTGGCTAACGGTGACTTCGATGACAGAAGCACCCTGATAATCCAGCGCTTCATTATAGCTATTTTGGAAGTCGGCTAAGTTATCCACTTGGTTATAGGGAAGATTAAACATAGCGGCGGCATAACCAAATTCCAGACCATGACTTAACCGATAGTAATCACTGCGCAGTTCCTCATTGGGGACGGGCAAGAGATTAAAGATATTACCGCCATCGTTGTTGAGGATAATGATCACCAGCGGACTGGTTAAATTGCGGGCGATGGCAAAGGAGTTGAGATCATGCAACTGGGATAAATCCCCAATAATCAAGCTGGTCGGTTTACCTTGGTGCGCTGCAATACCGCAGGCGGTGGCCAGTAAGCCATCGATCCCCGAGGCGCCGCGATTAGTGTAAGTGGTGGCAGTGCAGCAGCTCACTGGCGCGTACATATCGTACAAACGTACCGGCAGGCTATTGCCGATAAACAATTGCTGCTCCAGTGGTCGTGTATTGGCAATCGCGCGGATAACCTGAGCTTCACCAAACTCACCTTGATCAATATTGCGCACGAATAAACTATGCAATTCATCGTTGTAGCTAACTAAGGTATTAGCCCAATTCGCCGATGAAGAGCGATACCAGTTAAGCGATGCAAATTGGGCGGCGTTGGCGTGCCAAATGTGTTTAGCGTTATGGCTTGGGTCGAGCCTGTCCTGCTGCGGCAGTACTTGCCAGTAACTGTGCCAGTTTTGTTCGGCAAGGTAAGCAATCAAACGCTTAGACAATAAGCGTCCACCAAACACCAGTACGCGGTCTGACTCTTGTAACAGATTGCGCGCCTTGGGATGTTGCAGTAGTTGGTCAATATTACCAATCGCCGCCGGATGTTGTCGCAGTTGGGACTGAGCATCGGTTAGTAACGGCCAGCCAATTTTTTGAGATAGCGCAATGAGTTGCTGTGGATCTTGCTCTGGCGTGAGCGTACCCGCGATGATGACGCCCTTACCATGGACGAAACGCATAATGGCATCTTCGCTCGGGCTGCTTAATTGTTCACGCTTACCATAAAGAGTGTAAGGACGTGCTTGTTGCAGCCATGTTTGCAGCGGCTTGAGGTATGGCGATTCGCTATCGAGAATTGTGGCAGTTAATTCATTCGGATATAGCGGCTCACGGTACATACAGTTGATATGCACAGGGCGTGTTTGATTGGCCACGGCCTCATCAAGCGTGGTGAGCAACATCTGCGGTGCAATGTGCGCATCCGGTGTGGGGAGATTCACCTGCTGGGCATAATGGGCAAAAATGGCTGGTTGCACTATGGCTTGGTTGGCGCCACAACCGAGTAATTCTGGCGGTCTGTCACCACTGAGGACAATTAAAGGCACATGGGTGAGCCAAGCTTCGACTATTGCAGGATAAAGATTAGCGACGGCCGTGCCAGAGGTGGTAATAATCGCCACTGGCGCAGAGCTGGCTTTGGCTAATCCAAGCGCCATAAACCCTAAGCCGCGCTCATCGAAATGCAAATGACGTTTCAGCTTGGTTTGCTGGGCTGCTGCAAGAGTTAACGGGGTTGAGCGTGAGCCTGGTGCCATGCAGACATGCTGCACACCAAGACGTGCTAATTCTTCCAGAATCAGTGCGCCCCACATGAGATTAAGTGTGGCTGTGTTTTCGGTTCGCATAGCAAGATCGATCAGGATAAAGATAGGCTTAGTGTAACGTGTTTGACGATTAAGATGTATGCCCGTCTTAACAAAACTTGGGACGACACGGAGGAGCGGTGAGGTGGAGCCTAAGCTAAGGCACAATATGCCTATCACCTCGAATAATAAGATGAAAACGTGTTAAGTATTTATCGCTAAATAATGCTATCAACAATTTTCTTTATTTGTTCACTGAGCCACGCCAGCTCTTCGCTAGCGCGATTGGGCTGATTCTTTTGCACCAAGAAGATCGTCGGAGCTTCGGTGTCGGCGTATAAACGTTCTGCCTCAAGTTGTGATAATTGACAGGTATGCAGTTCGGGTATTTCTGCCACCATTTCATAAACCACTCGGTAGGGTAATAAAGAAATAGTTTGGCTCTCTCCTAAATATTCAAACAAACTAGAAATACTGGTAATGGTAATTTCAGTATTGAGTTTTATACCATTTTTTATACAGAATTCTTGATATGGGCTAAGGCGAGTACTGGGATTACCGAGATCAGTATTGACATAGGGATACTCTGCAATCGTCTCTAAGGTAATTTCTCGCTTAAAAATGGGATGATTTCGGCTAGCAATAAGATACACCTTACCCATACGTTGCAGTGTTGTGGTTTGTAACTTGTCTCCATAGGCTGCGACATCTGCGGTACTCTTATTGCAACAAATACCGAGGGTGGTATCACCATTGATGATGTCCTGCGTGGTATGCAGTGACCAAGGGGTAATATTGATATGGATAGATTTTTGCTCTTCTTTGATAGCTTGCATTAAGGCTTTAGGGAAGGCATAGGCAATAAGGCCTGGGGCGGCAATCTCAACATGTGTTTTAACATGATTGACATTGGCTGCTCGTACCTTTTGAAACTTCTCTGTACATTCAATGGTTTGTTTCGCTATCGGGTATAAGTGCGTGACAAATTCATTGGGGAATAAGCCATATTTCTTACGGATAAAAAGCTCATCACCAAATACTTCTCGGAGGTTTTTAAGGCTACGACTTATTTTGGGGGCTGGGATATCTAATGCCTTTGATACATAGGTTGCAGACTTGTTCTCATATAATGAAACAAGTATTTTTAAACTCAGAATATCGAGGCCATCCATGTTACTAATATGCATTTTTTATATTCCTTAATATTGAGTAAATACTTTAAAGAACACCTAATTATGGTGTTATTAATTTAATTTAATGTGAAATCCATCCCAAGTTTTGCACCTTAAATTTATCTATATGTAACAATAGGTTTAGAATTTGATTTTTTATATTTCAAAAAATATTATTAAACTAATTTGAAATTTTAATTTTTGATATTCAGTTACGCCAATTTCATTTTTTTAATTAACTATTATCAATATGTGCATTTTAGATTTACGCTATACAGTAATGTGTCCTGTATCCTAACTTGTTGTTTATGTTTAATTTTGAATTTAAACATGTGATCCAGATCAAAAAAATAAATCCCGTCTGCAATAATACTGAAGGTGCTTTAAAGGAGAAAACAAAAATATAATTGTGTTATTGGAGGCGTATATGAATACTTCAGTCATTCTCAGCTATGCGTTTATGTACTTCGTACTATTCGTAGCGGTGCCATTTGTGTTTGTAATGTTTGTCATGACTTGCATTAAGTTTTTTAGGGCGGATCCCGAGGAGGCTGCACATCATGAAATGAAACTCAAACCAGTGTTATTTGATGAAGATAGTTTCAACTTTTTTAAATCACTAAAAACTGTCGTTGAAGGCAAATACGATGTCTGCTGCAATGTTCCACTCGACACTGTATTTGACATGGACCAGCACGATGCTGATTTAAACCATGAATGCCGTCTCGACTATGTGTTGATTGACCATGATTCTTCAGAAGTCAAAATGGTGATCAGCGACGCCGGTAAGCAAATCAATTCACCCATGAAAAAGCTATTCAGCAAATTCAATATTGGTTTTATTGAAATGAATCAGCATAAACAGTGGGATGCAACAAGTCTCAAGCAAGCGCTAGCCGTTTGACCACGCTCGTCGGGTTCGGAGTTCTCCGAACCCTGACTTCCTCTTTGTTTCCCAATGAATTGATATGAGGACTCGCTATGTCTACACGACAATGGCTGTGGTCATTACGCTTGGGTGCAATGGCATTGCTGCTCAGTTTTTCCGCAACAAGTGCTGAACCCGCGAAGCAAATTAATAGTGATGCTTGCATGAAGTGTCATAAGCGTAATGGTCAAATGTTAGGGCATCACGGCCAGGATGCCATGAAAATGACCTGTTCAAGCTGTCATGGTGAAAAAGGTGATCATCCCAAAAAACCAAATGATTTAGTGGTTTTTGGATTAAATGAGGCATCCGAAGCTGCTGTGCAATTAAAGGTGTGCCAAAAATGCCATATGCCAGCCAAACTCAGCTCCCAAGAGTGGACGCATAATGTGCATGCCCAAAAAGTGGCCTGTGCCGCTTGCCATAAATTACATAGCCCAACCGATCCTATGGCAGAGATGACGCCTAAGGTTCGCAGTGAGCTGTGCCGTACTTGCCATACAGGCCAGCAGGAGTAAGGTTATGGAAAATTCAAAAAGAAGATTTCTCAAAGGAGCATGCGCCTTATTGGCAGGGGCATCGGGTAGCACATTACTGGCTACTGTGAATGCCTCTAATGAGGCTAAAGCCGAGCCTAGTGTGAAATACGCACTGATCCACGATGAAACTAAGTGTATTGGCTGTCGAGCTTGCGAAGTTGCCTGCCGTGAAACCAACCAAGTGCCCGAGGGTGTTGCCCGATTAAAAATAGATCAAACTGGACCCTATGGGGAATATCCGAACCAGTTTTATCACTTCAGTCGTAAGTCTTGCCAGCATTGTGAAGA
The DNA here is from genome assembly GCF_012843185.1 of Shewanella sp. DNRA4. Classification (NCBI taxonomy): domain Bacteria; kingdom Pseudomonadati; phylum Pseudomonadota; class Gammaproteobacteria; order Alteromonadales; family Shewanellaceae; genus Shewanella; species Shewanella sp. DNRA4. Next base: position 68,722 of record NZ_JABAIP010000004.1, on the reverse strand, counting down.
CGCGCCCTGCGTCAATGTTTGCCCGACGGGTGCCGCTTTTATCGATAAAGAGACTGGCATTGTGGCGGTAGATGCTTGGAAGTGTGTGGGTTGCCAATATTGCATTGCAGCCTGCCCATACAAAATTCGTTTTATTAATCCTGTTACCCACGCTGCGGACAAATGCGATTTTTGCCGTGAGACAAACCTCGCCCAAGGTAAACAACCTGCCTGTGTCGCGGCCTGCCCGACTAAGGCATTGGTCTTTGGCAACTTAAAAGATCCCACTTCTCAGGTGGTACAAGTGCTAAAGGCTAACCCAACCCAAAGGGCTAAGGTCGACCTCGGCACTCGGCCAAAACTGTTCCGCATTGTGGCTAAATCAGGGGAGGTGGCAATATGAGCGCCCTACATTTTGATACGCTAGTGTGGCATTGGCCAATTGCAATTTACCTGTTTTTAGCGGGGGCATCTGCTGGCGCCATGTTCTTTGCGGTGTTACTCAAGCATTTTGTGTTGAAACATAATGCCTACCAGTCTGGCTTTGTGCAGGCAGCCTGTATTGTGGCGCCCGTGGCGGTGATGGCGGGTTTAGGCATCTTGGTACTGGACTTAACTAAGCCCTTCGATTTTTGGAAGATATTAGTCTTCTACAATCCTAAGTCTGTGATGTCGATGGGTGTGTTGATCCTGCTCATCTACCAAGTCTTTATGTTTATGTGGATTGGTTTGTTATTCCGTAAACCTATTGATGCATGGTGTGAGAATCGCTTTCCCATAGTGCTGAAGTTGACAGCTTGGCTTAGCCGCTTCGAGGCGACGATTACCGGTTTATTGGTGATCTTTTCCCTCGCGCTGGGGGCTTATACTGGCTTTTTACTCTCGGCTTTACCCGGCTATCCGATGTTGAAAAACCCCGTATTGCCACTGCTGTTTTTGGCTTCGGGACTCTCATCCGGCGCGGCATTTTCTCTGCTGGGTGGGGTGTTGCTTAATGCTAATCCTAACGCCAAGGAAGTTCACTTTATCCATAAGGTTGAAATCCCATTGATTTTGGTGGAGATAGTGCTGATTTTTACCTTCTTTATGGGCTTAGTGTTGTCAGGCGGTCAAAGCAAATTTGCGGCTTTCAATGCGATAGGTTATGGCTTCTGGGGATGGGTTTTCTGGATTGGCATTGTTGGGATCGGATTATCTGGCCCCTTGGCAATGAACCTGTTTATGACAGCCACGTCAAAGCGTAAGTGGGCCTATGTAGCAGGCACCGCATGCTTAAGTCTGATTGGTGTGCTACTGCTGCGTAACTTTATTCTCTACACGGGGCAAATGACGGTCGTTTGATTGAGCATGGTTGGCTCAATGTTATAGATAAGAAGGAATTACGGTGAATGGCGAAGCGGTGTCTAAGGAAGCACTGTGAGCTAACTCCCTTTAATAACGCTGGCTGAAGTGATTAAAGGTGCGTTGTCTTGTCGCGATTTGCTGTCACAGGGAGGTTATTGGGAAGGGAAGCCATATTTGATATTTAGGTATTGTTTGCCCTGCCTCCACAAGGGCCTCGCCACCTTTATTCCTTAGGGGTGGCGTTTCTTGTTTGGGGCACGCAAGATTACTCGCCAGTATTATTAATCCACTCGCTCATCACCACATGGGTTTTAATCTTGATGATATCGGTGTGAGTATCGATATATTCGCGGATTTCATGCAGACGGCGCATTGATGAGGCATGGACATACACCAGTAAATCCATATCACCGGAAATACCACGGCAGGTAATTACTTCGGGGATTGCATGGAACACGTGTACCACATCGGCGCAGCGGGGACATTTATGTTGGATTTCGAAGTAGGCCGACACGCCTTCTTTTTGCGATTCGCTCAGCAATACCTGATAGCCACGGATCACGCCAGTTAGCTCTAGTTTTTTTATCCGCTCGGCAACCGCGCTACGGGAAAGATTGACCTGCTCTGCAATACTGGAAACACTTTGGCGAGCATCTTGGCGCAAACAATCGATGATGGCGGTATCAAACTTATCCAACGTGGACTCCGATAAAAATGGGTATAACAAGTGAGGCGGCCTAAAAGTACAACTCAGTATAAGGCCTTGAGTTACACCGTCATTTTGCCTGAAATAGTGCTTTTTACCGTCATTGTGCTGGCGTTTACCACTAAGAACACCGAAATTGACGGCAGATTGCGGCGTAAAATCTCACTATACTGACGGCTTCAAAACCATTGAATGTTAACAGATGAACTCACATAGCGGAACTATAGGACGTTGGCAAGGTGCAGGCTTGATGGCCACCACTTTGCTGGGCACTGGGGTGTTTATTCTCCCGCAAATGACAATCGACAAGGCCCATGCTGGTGCGCTTATCGCTTGGTCACTCCTCACCTTAGCCATTATTCCGGTGGCGCTGATTTTTGGGCGGCTGGCGAGTGTCTTTCCCCATGCTGCGGGTCCCGCTTATTTTGTGGAAAAGGCTTTTGGGCGTACCGCAGGCCGTACTATCGGACTCATTTTTTTGTTGGTCGTGCCGATGGGCGCGCCCGCCGCGATTTTGATGACTTTCCAGTTTGTTAATGCACTCATTCCCCTCGATGGCTGGCCCAAGGTGGGCGCTGAGGTGTTCGTTATTTTTGGCTTGTTCCTGCTCAATCTTCGTGGCATTCAAGTGTCGGCCAAACTGCAATTCGGCTTAACCCTTTGTATTGTCGCCATTGTGGTGGTGCTCTTTGGCGCAAGCAGTCTTCAGCCTGGGCATTTAACCTCACTTGCCAGCTATGGCTCACCAGAAATCTCTACCATGATGATTGCCGCAGGTATCGCTTTTTGGAGCTTTTTAGGGATAGAAGCCATGACTCATCTCGCCGATGATTTTCGTCGCCCACAGCAGGATATGATCCCAGCCATGATGATGGGTACTGTGCTGGTGGGGATTATTTATGTGGCCTGCACACTGATTTTACTGTTAGTGCCAACTGACAAAAGTGTGGCGATGATTGGTGTATTCGATGCGCTTTTAGGGGGATACGGTGCGCAAGTGATTGGTGTGTTGGGAATTGCCAGTGGCCTTGCCACAGTAAACGTCTATGCCGCCAGCGCTGCGCGTCTTGTATGGAGTTTTAGTTGTGAAGGTATTTTACCGCGCTGCTTTGCGGTTAAGAATCGTCATGGTGTGCCGATCCGTGCCTTGGCGGCCTTACTCGGCGTGATGGCGAGTGTGATAGTGTTGACTCACATCACGGGTCAGGAACTCGAACATCTTATTGCCTGGAGTAACGGGGTGTTCGTCGTGATCTACTTAATGGCGATGTTAGCTGCGGCTAAATTATTGCCCCGTAGCAACTTACCTTTAGTGGTATTAGGTTGTGGCTTCTGCTTAGCGTTAGGTATCGCGCTTGGGGCTAGCATGGCCTATGTATTTGCGTTAATCCTATTTGTCGCCCCATTCTTGTGGTGGCAAAAGAGCCATATTAGTCGTAAGCGGGCCTTGGCGGTTAACAAGGTTGCTTAATCCCGATGTCATTCAAATAACGACAGATCAGCACGCAAGGTTTTAAGCGTGCTGATCTGCGAGTCTTAAATCTGTTGATCCAGTTTAAAATCGAGTTGTACTTGTTGATTTAATTGGGGTACGGCCTTGCCCGCATCAAACTTAGGTTTGTATTTCCAGTTTTGCACTGCTGAAAGCGCCGCCTTATCAAACACTCGCTTCGGGTTAGCATCGAGCACGCGCACATTGCTGACGGTTCCATCCGCAGTAATATCAAAGCCTACGACCACATAACCTTCCTTGCCATTTTGTGCTGCTTCAATCGGATAGCGAGGAGACACTTGCACCACGGGTAAGGCCTCCGCGGTGATAGTCGATTGGTTAAAGAATGTCGTTTGGGTTGGCATTTCTGGGGTAAAAGTCTGGGGGCTAAATTCGACCACTTCAGCACTCTCGCCCGGCGTTGTGACCCGCTCCCTGGTTGGGATGGGTTTTGGCGGTTCGGGTTGACGACTTTCCTTCGGAGGAATGGGTGTTCGCTCGCTCATCAAAATATTGATTTGCGGCGCATCTGACGTTTGTCCGCTCAATGGCTGTGGATTATGGATAAGTTGTGCCATAAACACGAACAAACCTAAGGTGATCAGTGCGCTAACGATAATAATCCCGGTGCGATTAACAAGTGCATTTTGGCCCATAGTGCTTCCTTACAATTGATGAACAATATTTAATCTATAACATCCATTGCTTATTATTTGAAATATTTATTTACAAATAAGGTTAATTATTGAGCAGGTCTAATATATTTACCTATAACGCAAAGCGAGAATTGCTGTGATTTTTGCTGTGTTGCAGAGGCATTCTTATGATTGGCGGGCTGAATTTTCACTAAGATTGCGATTGCTGAATACTGACTGAAAAGCTGCACATTCGACTCATAAGTGTTCATAAGCTTAAGAGCGAGGCGAGATTTTGTGTTCTATATTTTGATCATTCATCTAGAAGGAGAATAAATATGGATTCTGCTGCGCTACTGAGTCGAGTTGATGAGTTGCCCCGTTTACCTAAAGCAATCAGTGAACTGCTTGATGTCGTTAACGACGACAACGCTACAGTAAAAAATATTGCGACTAAAGTGTCTCATGATCCCCTGATCAGTGCCAAGGTACTCAGATTAGCTAACTGCGCCTATTACGGCCACAGTCGCGAGGTGGGCAGTATTGATGAAGCCGTAGTACGCCTTGGAATGCAAACCTTGCGTACCTTAGTATTAGCATCTGCCGTGATGGGGGCGGTGCCTAAATGCAATGGTGTTGATTTAGCGCAGTTTTGGGGACAAACCTTCGAAATTGCACTCTACAATCAAGAGATGGCTAAACGGTGCGGTGTTCAGCCCGACGAGGCTTTTACCTGCGGCATCCTTCACCGTATTGGTGATTTATTGATTGCGGCAATTTCCCCTGAAGATGCTGAAAAAATTAACGAAGCTGTCGCACAGGGTAAAGATAAGCATGCTTTTGAGCGAGAACTCCTCGGTTATGATTCCCCCGATATTGGTGCTTTGTTGGCTCAAAATTGGAAATTTACCCCTGCATTGGTGCAAGGCATTCTTTACCAAGATCATCCTAAGGATTCGAATCCTTTTTCTAAATTGGCAGCTTTGTTGTGTTTATCCCACAAAGTATTAGCGGACTGGGACACTATTGAGGATGACGATAAAACCAGTTGGCTATCGCAGCTTGCGACTAAAAAAGGCTTAAAAATGGAAATGGGTGGGCTTCGGTCTAAGTTAACGGAGCTAAGAGGCGCCGGTTTTGAAATTGGTAAGGCGCTTGCCTAAGCCAGCTGGAACAGGAAACGGCAATCTACAACCTTGATTCAAAAGCATGAATGGCAGTACTGCGATTCATGCTTTTTTATGGCTTGCTTTTAGCGTGCCACTTGGGCTTCGATGGCCTGATTACGCATCTGAATAAGCTCGCTGTGTTTGAGATACAGCAAATCAGCAGTACGGCGAATGATTTGATCTTCGTACTGGGAGAGTTGTCCATCGGCATAGGCTAATTGCCACATGGCTAGTAATAATTGCTGTTTTTGCTCCAAGCTAAATTCGGCATTAATGGTATTGGTAAACTCAAATAATGAGGTGGCATTACCTTGGGCTTTTTTGGCTTCTTCAATTAAATCATTAGCATCCTGCGCCGACATCGATAGGGTCTCTGTCAGCAGCTTAGGCAATAGTGCTCTTTCTTCTGCGGCGAGGGTTTCATCGGCATATACCACTTCGAGCAACATGCTCGCCGCCGCTAATTTTAGCTGGTGGGCTTTCTCCTCTTGAGAGATGGCGTGGGTGTGGGATTGAAGGAATCGTTTCAGCTTCGCAATCATAAAGTGGCACTGCTCTGGCAAGAAGGAATAACTAGATAGAGTGATTTTTCACGTTAAAGTTCACCCTAAGCATAGGCTTAGGGTGGGGCGACATTTACAGCAGAGTATTTAAACCCTTCATCAGCAGATCTGAGCTGCCTTCGGCACCATTTGTCTCAAGATAAGACTTGGCAATATTGATCATTGGCATGGCTAATTCTTTAGAAATACCCAGTTTTTCAAAGGCATCTAACACCATTGCGCTACCTTGCAGAGAAGAGCCAATATTACCAGCCTTAGACAACAGGCCAGAAACGCCTGAGTTCGCATCAAGTTTAGGTGCTGCGGCTAATAGGCTGTCGGCATTAGGGATACTGGCAGCTAGTTTGGTGTAATCATTCGAACCTAGACTCGATTGTGCTAGGCCTAACAGACTGCCTAAACCGCCTTCGGCTTGGGTTTGGTTCAGTCCGAGTTGCGACATCACGCTGCCAACTAATGCGTTGGATTGGGTGACGCTACCTGTGGCCACTTTCTCTGTTTTTGCTGGTGTTCCTGCAAGGTTATCCAACCAGCTTGCACTGGCGGGAGTGGCTAAAAGCGTGGCGCTAATCAGAATAGAGAGTGTGAAAGTGTGTTTCATAGAGTGGCATCCTTTGACGGTTTGCGCGCAATAAAGTGGACAGTGTAACGGCTTTGAGACTTTTGTTGCAGCCCTTTTCTGTGATTTACGGTTCACTCAGGTGATTTGTGTTGTGCATTGGGGCGGGATTTTGGGTATCCTTAGCGACAATTCACGGTGTTAATTTACTTCAATTATTTTGGAAAGGCGCATGTCACTATCCGCAATTTTGACCGAAGCTTATAACTTTTTCCGTAATCATCTCACCCAGCTTGCCATGCTGACGGTGCCACTGTTATTAGTGCAGGTTGGTATTCAGCTATGGCTTGGCACAGAGATGAGCAAAGTTGATCTGGAAAACCCGCAGTTTGGCGCATCACACATGATTGCTATGATGCTCCTTCTGCTGCTCTTCTCGGTATTGATTGCGGCGTTAACGCTGTTTTTAGAACTGAGATCCCAAGGGCATAATCCATCAGCTGGTATGGTACTGAAAGCCAGCTTACCCTTTGTGCCACCTTTACTCTTAGCTGGCGTATTCTCTGGACTGGCCATTTTAGCGCCAGTGATGCTATTTGCAGCGTTTGGCCCGATGTGGTTAGTGGGACTCGTTATTAGCTTTTATCTGTTTGCTCGCCTAGCCTATGTGAACTTTATGGTGGTGGTTGAGCGTTTAACACCGCTGGAAGCGATTAAGGCAAGCTTTAGCTTTAGTGGCCCGATTGTGTTAAAAACCATTGCGTTATTGATGCTTTACTTACCGCTTTCTGTGGTTGGTAGCCAGCTTTCAGCAGCGGCATCTTTTGGTGGCTTGCCTGTGCAATTGCTCGCGGATACCTTTATGGCGTTTATTGGGTTATTCGTAAACTTGGCATTGTTCCGTTTGTATATGGTGTCTAAAAAGCCAACTGCGGAATAATATCAACTGAGCAAATTCAATTTGAGGTAAGCATTTATGGGGACTGAGGCTGAGTTACTGGATAGTGAATTTATCCAAGGGTTTTCGGCCTCGCTTCTTGATGATTACCTCAATGCTAAAAACTATGTGCAGGATGTGCCTACTCAGTCATTACTGCATATTCGCAGTTTTACCCATAGGCTGACTGACTTGCTAGGGCAGAGTAAAGCGGTGTCCTTTGCTAGCCCCAATCTCTATGATCGTATTGAGCTGTTAAATCAAAAACGGCTGATCGATGTGAAGACCACCAGAGCGTTGCATCGCCTGCGTGCTGATGGTAACCGTGGCGCTCACCCTGAAAAATATCATCTTACCCAAGAGCAGTTACTCGCCTTGGCCCAAAAAGCCATTAAAGATGTACTCGCTTTAGTCGAGCATCTGTATCCGAAGATGGTTGGCTGCGAGGCGCCTGCATACCGCTTTCAAGCCAGCGATGCGATAACGGTTAAAGATCTCTGTTACCGCGCGGTGATGGAGGATGATCCCAATGCGCAGTATCTTGTGGGGATCTCTTTTAAAACCAAAGCATTAATGCTTAAGGAGCAGGAGCTTGCCCTCGTCGATCAGTACTATGGCACTGAAGACGATAGCCCAGTAGTAAAAGCTGTCGCACAAAAAGCCAGTGATACTTTTGCTAAGGCCGCCTACTGGTTTGCCCTTGCAGCCCCAACCCATATGCAAGCCCTCTATGAGCATGGAGTGAGTTTAATCCATGGCTATCAGGGAGAGGCCGATGCCATTAAAGGCGAGGCTGCGATAGCTACTGCGGCTGAGGCTGGCGTGGTCAATGCGATGGCGCTGCTTGGCTATTTCTACCTAGTGGGCAGTGAGTCATTTAAGCCGGATTTAGCCCAAGCGAAACACTTTTTACAGCTGGCGGCCGAAGGTGAGCAAACCGAAGCCATGGCGAATTTAGGTGTGCTTTACTATCAAACCAAGGATTTGCCGCAAGCCTATCATTTTATAAGTAAAGCAGCCCAGGCGGGTTATCCCCATGCCCAATATCATTTGGCCTTAATGCTCGCCAATGGTGATGGTTGTCAGCGAGATCCCATCGCGAGTGAGTATTGGATGGCCGAAGCGGCAGAGCAAGGTCAGCTCGATGCCATGCTTACCCGTGCGCAACATATGCTAAATGATGAAAGTGGCTTGGGTGGCGATGTGAGTCAGGCTGAGCGCTATCTGCGTGAGGTCATTAAATATGCTCACAGTGTGCCTGCCATGATTGAGCTGAGTATGGCATTGGCCGACGGTATTTTGGGGCGCATTGATGTGGTGGGTTCTGCGGCGCTGCTAAATCTAGCGCGCCGTCATGCCAATAGCAAAGAGGCTGAGATCATCGAGCCTCTTTGGCAATCGCTTGTTTTACAAATCGATACTGTACTGAAGATCACTCAAGATCCCGGTGAAATTCATACCCTTAATCGCGCCAAGGATCTACTAAGCGCTTAGGGCTACTCTTCCTCTTTTTGATGTTCAAAGATACGACCTCGGTACTCAGTTGCATGGGGTTCACGCACAACATTCGCGGTTTGATTAAACGTTGACGTTTGGCTAGTCGCCTCGCTCGCTTGTGCCTGCGCTCGGCGCGCTTGCTCACGATTAAACTTACTCAATTGGCGTGCTACATAAATACGACTAAATAGCACTAAGCAGCCTAGAGCAATTGCGCCAAATAAAAGCACAAAAGGTAATAAAAACAGAGATAAACAGATTAGACTGACAATGATTGCCATCGCTAACCAAGCTCGAGCCCCTGAAATGCGTGGCTGAAATGGGCTCTGTTGAAATTGTTGATAAATCATAAGAACTCCTAATCAAAATGGGTGAGGCTTAAGGTGAGTCGCCCAGTATTTGATAACGGGCTTGGCCAAATTGCTATGTTAGAGAAGCCTCTTTCCCCAATGTTATGGACGTTCAGTGTGCAATAAATAAACGGATTGGGTCACGTTAATTTGGGTTAATTTACGTTCTTTTACGTCCATGACTTTAGTTTGTTGGTGGCTTGTGGTTGATGTGAACTTTGGGTTGTTATTTGGTATTGCTCAGGTTTTAATTGGTTATCTTTATGTTTTTGCTTAATTATTTATTAATTTGGTGACGAGTGATTCTTTGTTTGCGCTGTAACATGTGCGAAAATTTAGCCGAATTTTTGATTGGTTTTGGCTAACACTGTAAATTTATTACAGTAAGTGCCAGCCAGTCTTACCACTTCTTCCTTCAAAGCTGTAAAACCGTAGATACCAACATGAACTCATACTCGCTTAAACAAAAGATCCTGATTTCGGTCGTGATTGCGCTTTCCCTCGTGATTGGCTTGCTGTCGTGGCAAAGTTATTCCAGTCAAAAGTCATTGTTGTTGCAAAATAGTTTGGAGCAGGTGCAGCGACTGGGTGATCAACAGGCTGAGCGCATTCAAGAGTGGTTAGCTGGGCGTCAGGATATCGTAGGGGCGTTAGCCGTTAAAGTTGAAGGTGACAGTTTAAACGCATTGCAGCAGGCGCAAGCTTCTGGGCGATTCCAACTCACTTACTACGGAACACAAGCGGGGCAGATGCTGGACTCCGATCCAAGCATAGACCGTACGGGTTACGATCCGAGAGCGCGCCCTTGGTATAAACAAGCGATAAATGAGCGCGGTCTTATTCTCACCAAACCTTATGTTGACGTAGCTTACAATGTGTTAGTGGTCACTATGGCGCAGGCGGTTTCACAAGGTGTGGTTGGGGGCGACCTGTCGATTGCGAGTTTGGTTGAAAGTGTCAATCGCATGACCTTACCAGCCAATGGTCATGCAATCATGCTGCACAAAGACGGTACTGTCATCGCTTACAAAGATGCCTCTAAGGCGATGAAACCCGTTAGCGATATCGACAACGACCTTAATCATAATTTACCCCAGCAGAGCCGTCAGGCCAGCACATGGCTGCCAATGTATTTCGAAAACGAAGGCCGCGATAAGTTAGTTTGGGGTGTCGATATTCCCAATACCGATTGGGAATTAGTGATAGTACTGGACAAAGAGACGCTTGAGGCGCCATTAACTAATTTACTGCTGACCCAATTGGGGCTGTCGGCCGTGATGCTATTACTGAGCGTATTGGCCATTTCTTGGTTGGTGAATCTATTGCTAGGTCCGCTTGGGCGTGTATCGCAGGCGCTCGCGCGTATTGCCGATGGTAATGGCGATTTAACCCAACGTATTGAGGTTGATACGCAAGATGAAGTGGGCGTACTGGCCGACAGCTTTAATCGATTTGTCGGCAGTCAGCATCAGCTTATCAGCCATATTCGTCAGTTGGCCAGTGAACTGGATGCGGACGCAGAGCGTAGCCTCAAAACTAACCATATTGCCGTGGCCGAATTACAGCGCCAGCAACAAGAAGTTGCCATGGTCGCGACCGCCGTAACCGAAATGGCAAGTGCTACTAATGAAATTGCCGCGAATGCGGAAAATACCGCTACAGCTGCGCAGCAATCAGCAGCGAGCAGCTTCCAAGGGAAAGAGTTAGTTAATAAGACCCGTAGTTCGATTAATTCTTTAGCGGATGAAGTCACTCAAGCAACTGAGGTCATTGAAGATTTAAGTCGTCACGCTCAGTCGATTTCTAGCATTTTAGCGACAATTCAAGGGATTGCTGAGCAGACTAACCTGTTAGCCCTCAATGCGGCGATTGAGGCTGCCCGTGCGGGTGAGCAGGGCCGTGGCTTTGCGGTGGTGGCCGATGAAGTGCGGGTGTTATCACGCCGAACACAAGATTCGACCCAAGAAGTACATGCGACCATTGAAACTCTGCAACGTACAACGGCGAAGGCGGTGAGTTTGATGGAAAGCAGCCAAGTGTTAGCGGGTCATAGTGTTGAAGACGCTAATGCCGCAGCGAAGGCACTGGAGGAGATTACTCAAGCCGTACATGTGATTTCGGACATGGCAGGCCAAATTGCGACCGCGGCTGAAGAGCAAACCCAAGTAACGGGTGAAATCACTCAAAATACGGTGGCCATTAAGGATGTGACCGACGAAATTACCGAAGCAGCGAAGTCGGATCTGACCCAAGCTCAGGCATTAAAGGCGCGTGCTAATGATCTCAATGCGCAGGTCGCGACGTTTATTCTGTAAGTTTGCTTGAATAAAACAGCCCAGAATACGTCAGTGTTCTGGGCTGTTTATTACTCACTCAATTAACCCTGCGGCAGCATCAGCTTTTCGACACTCTGGCAGATAGTGTCGCGCATCCATTTATGGCCTTGATCTTCATCGTTGCGTTGATGCCACAGTAACACATAGGCCATTGGCATAAACTCAAAGGGTAAAGGCAACAGCTTTAATGGATAGAGTTTACAGGCATGTAGGGCAAAGCTAGAAGGTAAGGTAAAAATCAAATCACTGTGGGCGCAAACACTCGCCGCGCCATAAAAATCTGGCACAGTGGTGCTAATTTTGCGCCTGTGCCCTAGGTCTGCCAGAAAATAATCCAGCGCCCACCAATCACTCCCTTCACAGCGCACTTGCACATGCGCCATCTCTAAGTACAAGGATAAATCCCATTGGGGCGAGGTGAGAGCGGCCATCAAGGGATGAGCTTGGCGCACCAAACATACCTGTCTATCGGTAAACAGGGTTTGGCAGGCAATGCCTTCTGGTAGTCGGTCAGTGTGTGAATCTGAGAGTGGGTGTAGATCCCGTCCTGAAATCCCAAAGTCAATTTGCCCTTGCTGCAAGTCATGCATAGATTTTTCGGTCCAGACATAGGAATCGAGCTTGATATTGGGCGCACTATTTAATAGTGGACCTATAAAATAGGGGATCAAGGTTTCGTAGGCACTTTCGACCATGGCAAAGGAAAACTGCCTATTACTGCTGGCTGGAGTAAACGTCGGTGGCTGAGTCAGTTGATATAAGTCCTGCAGAATATTCGGCAGCTTTTGTCCAATATTGAGCGCATGTGCTGTGGGTTTTAGGCCATGGGCAGTACGTTGGAATAGGGGATCATCTAACGTTTCTCGCAGGCGATTCAAGCTCTTGCTCAACGCCGACTGGCTAATGTGTAATCGGCTCGCTGCGCGGGTGACACTTTGCTCTTCGAGCAAAACCTTCAATATCACCAGTAGGTTGAGGTCGATTCTGGCTAAGTTGTCGAGATTCATAGATATTCCTCAAAGGAAATTCACTTTGGAAATTATACCATTTCTGTTCATACCTTGAGTTATTTAAACTACCGCCCACTGAAATACCTTTTACTGTTAAACCGAGATACATGTTATGCGGCGCAATCTGTTACCTATTTTGATGTCTTTGGTGCTACTCAGCCCATTGGCAATTGATATTTACTTACCTTCTATGCCCACCATGGCGGCAGAGTTCGCCGTATCTGCCAGCGAAGTGCAGTCGACACTGGTATTATTTTTATTTGCTATGGGCGTTGGGCAGATATTGATTGGCCCATTAGCAGACCGTTATGGTCGTCGCCCTGTGGCACTCTTTGGCGTGTTGTTATATGGCGCCAGCAGTTTGCTTGCGGCCGCCGCGATTGAATTCCATTGGTTACAAATTGCCCGGGTATTACAAGGTTTGGCTGCCTGTTCGACCTCCATTGTGGTCTTTAGTGCAGTGCGCGATTGTTACTCACCAAAAGAAGGCGCCAAGATTTACAGTTACTTAAATGGGGCTATCTGCGTGATCCCTGCACTGGCGCCAACCTTAGGGGGTCTATTGGCCATGCAGTTTGGCTGGCGATCAACCTTTGTATTTATGACCTTGTACGCGATTTTAATGATGCTCTTGGTCGGCTATCGTCTACCCGAAACTCGTCCAGCCAATACCGTTAGTACTGGCCCTCTTTATCGTTGGAGTCGCTATAAACCTGTGTTAAGTAATACGCATTTCTTGTTTTATGCTTTTGCTTGTATGTCAGCTATGGCGGCGATTTTAAGTTATGTGTCCTACTCACCCGTGTGGCTTATTGGCCATTTAGGGGTATCCGAGCTGGCCTTTAGTGGGTTATTTGGATTGAATGCATTAGTCAATATTGCCGCGTGTTTTGTTGCGCCAGTAGTGATCCGTAAATTAGGTAATCGTCCCACCGCGATCTTCGCATTAGCACTGCTGGTGCTCTCGGCGATATTAATTGTCACAGCGCAAGCCTTTGGCCCGAGTGTAGGAATGGCTGCAGCTTTTGCCTTTATGTTGCCTATGATGTTGTTGTGTATTGGTTTTGCATTCTTGTTAGGCCCAGCAACCAGTATGGCGCTCTCTGCCTTTGGCGAGCGAGCGGGAACAGCAACGGCAATGTTAGGTTTTATCCAAATGAGTGGCGCATCAGTGATTGCAGGCCTAGTGCAGCAAACAAGCCTGACTGCACCCTATGCGGTGGCGTTAGTGATGGGATTTTTCTCTATCGGGTTGCTGTCAATGATGGCGTTAAGCCGATTCGACCACTGGCACCAAGAGCAATTAGCCGCCGAGCATTAATACGCCCTAATCGGCTAATTAAAGAAACACCCTTTGCCCGTAGCTTATTTGACCATAGCTACGGGCATTTTTTTAGAAGCGACCGTTAATTCCCAAGCTTAAACTAACGCCATCTTCATCGGGCTCGAAGGATTTTGAGGCGCGGGCGATGGCACTAAATGAATCGCTAATACGCCAATGATATGTTGTGTTGATACCGTAAGGGTCGGTTTCTTCTTGGACGCTATAATTGGCGCCTACAGACCAAGATCGTGTGAGATACCAATCTGCTGACAACATAAGCGCTGTGGTTTCATCGCTGTCCCTGACATCGCCGTTAGGGGTATTCTTTACCGTGAACTCCGATTGGCCAAAATAGAGTTGTGCGGTTAAATCTACGCCTGCGGTGCTTTGTAATGGAAGAAAACTTCGAACACCGAGGCTCAAGGTATCAAGGTCTGCACTCGCTCTGTCATCGAAGCCAATATCATAGTCTTTGTCGCTCTTGGTATAACCCAAGTAAACGCTTGAAGTTGAATTGAAGTAATAACCTACTGAGACACCATAAGTATCACTGTCAAATAAGTCTGTGCCTAGATTTTGGTAATTCGCACCTACAAACCATTTGGAGGTAAACACGTATTGGCCGTTCATTCCATAAGCATCTAAGTCGCCCTCAAAACCAGCATATTTGGCACCAATATTAGATGTTTGCGCTAAAAATCCGCTAAGTGCATAGGGAGTCGTCTCTTGGCTCACCGCGGTAAAGTAATAGCGGTAACCCGCATTCCAAGTGCCCTCACTGAATTCTTCCGTTGAGCTAACGTAATCTAAGCTTGCATCGTGCTGATAAATATTATCTGTTGCGGCGAAGGTTGTTGAGCTGGCAAGAGCAAATAGAAGGGCGAGGTTAAGTCTTTTAATAAGCATTGCATTTCCTTTTGTTATGCTGACTGAGAGTGGTTTCCGGCAGTAGTGGAGACTTTTATCAGTCGTTGCGTCCTGTTAGCGGAAGATACACTTTGTTAATTTATTGTCAATAATGCTTTAGATTCAACCAGTAAACTGGATGTGATTCTTGATAATTCAAGCTGCTATACTGCTAGAAATTGTTTATCGAGAACGCGCTTTGAGCCGCCATTATTGCCCTACTTGCTGTTATCCAATCAATGCGTGCTTATGCTCCCATGTACAGCAGATAAAACCGCAGACGCAGCTGTTGGTATTACAGCACCCCTCTGAAGTCGAACATAAAAAGAATAGTGTTAGGGTGTTAAGCCTAGTGATACCCAATACTCAAGTGTATGTGGGTGAGTCTGAAGCGGATTTTGCCTCGCTGCGGGAGCAATTAAGCCGATGTCAGCGCCCTGTTTATCTTGTATATCCCTCAGAGCAGAGCGCGAGTGTTGAAAGTCAGTCTATATGCGCTGATTGTGTGTTGCTTTTAATCGATGGTACCTGGCGAAAAGCCTTTAAAATCTTGCAATTAAATCCATGGTTAACACAATTTTCGGCAGTGCATTTGGCCGAAGGCTATACGTCAAGATACAAGATCCGCAAATCAAGCCGCAGCGATAGTCTCTCAACCTTGGAGGCGTGTGCTTATATGTTAAAAGCGCTTGATGAGGGTTTAGATGTGAACCCGTTATTGGTCGCCTTTGATGCTATGGTTGCGATGCGATTGCAGGCGATGCCCGCAGAGGTGAGGTTACGCTATGATTAATTTCACTTTTTAGAATTGCGGCAAGTGATTTTCATTTTTTGCATTTTTGAGACTCTGTACGAATTAAAATAGTTAAAATCTTATTCAGATCACGCTAACGTAACGTAAAACAAGGTTTAATAGTGACGATTCATTTGCACAGCAAATGATGAGATAGCTTTGCCAGCCAATTGCTTTGCAGGGGAGTGATTCCATATTTTATGGTGTGCTGGCAGGGCTATCGAGCCTATCGATAGCCAATCTATATTATCTTAATAAACAATCAGTCACTGTGTTTAAGCGCCTTTAATCGTCTCTATTTAAGCAATGTATTTCTCGGCTAAATAGGACTGAGTAAACTGCTCAACATAACTTGGATAACCAAATAAAAAGCCTTGGGCAAAGCCTTGTCCCATATGGGTAATAATGTCTTTTTGCTGTTGTGTCTCAATGCCTTCCGCCACAAAGTGAATGTTGAGCGCCTGTGCTAATTGCACAATGGCATGGCAGAGTTTTTGGCCTGATACATCATTCAAACGTAGAACAAACTCAGCATCAATCTTGACACTATCAATGGGCAAGGTACCTAAGCGGCTTAAAGAAGAAAGGCCAGTACCAAAGTCATCAATGGCAATGCCTACACCTAAGGCTTTAATACGTTCTAGCGTATAGCGAGCCTGTTCTGGTTGGCGTAGCAGTGCAGATTCGGTGATTTCTAAAATTAAGGCTTCAGCGGGTAGGGCGACCATTTCCAGCGCACTGACGACTTGGCCGACAAAGTCTACATGCTCTAATTGCAACGGAGAGACGTTAACCGAAATCTTAAAATCGGGCTGATATTGTGCGCGCCATAGTGATGCTTGCTTGCAGGCTTGTTCGAGTACCCATTGTCCTATGCTGACAATGAGCCCCGTTTCCTCCAATAAAGGCACAAACTCAGCTGCCTCATAGTGCTCGCTGGGAGACTTTTGCCAGCGCAGTAGTGCCTCAGCACCAATGGGGGTGTTGGTGTGCAAATCCACAATGGCCTGATAGGCGAGTTTAAACTGCTTTAAACTGTGGGCATGTCTGAGATTATTGATGAGTTTTAACTTAAGCTCAGCCGCTTGGCTCATCGCTTTATCATAAAACACTAAATGAGGCTGGTTCTTCTTTGCGCAATACATGGCGGTGTCGGCCAAACTAATCAGTTGGCCAGCCTGATCACCGTGTGTAGGAAACAGCGCGATACCAATACTGGTACCGAGGAAAAACTTTTGCCCTTCGATTTCGAACGGACTGTCGAATAAACTTAAAATTTGCTCTGCGAACTCTTGGATTTCTTCCTTACAACTACAATCTTGTAGCACTAAGGTAAATTCATCCCCACCCATACGGGCAATATCCGCTTTTTCGATACAACCCGCTTCTAAACGGGCGGCAACGAGTTGTAATACTCTATCGCCCATTGAATGGCCAAAGCTGTCATTGATATTTTTAAAGCCGTTGAGGTCTAAAAACATCAGTGCGCCGAGGGCGAGAGGATCGTCTTTTAATTTCTCAAGTGCGCCATTAAGTATCTGTTTAAGATGAAAACGATTTGGTAACCCCGTTAACGTATCATACATGGCGCGGGTGGTAAGTTGTGTCTCGAGCAGCTTTTTGGTGCTGATATCACTAAAGATATTCACATGATATTGAATGCCATCCGCAGCGATGCGCCGACTACTCTGCCATGCGGGAAACGTGCTGCCATCTGAGCGTTGTTTTAAGGCTTCACCCTGCCAAAACCCGCGCTGTTTTAAGGCCTGCAAATACTCGCTTTGTTCACTGAGATTAAGCGGGTTGGCTTCTAAAAAATCGGGCGTTTTATTGATTAATTGTTCCGCGCTATAGCCACAAATACGACACATCGCCTTATTGACCGCCAATACCTTATTGTCGGTGTCGGTGATATAAACGGCCTCGGCACTTTCCTCCAAGGTCGTCGAGAGGATTTCTTTCGGGATATGGGCAAAACCATCGGCAATGGCTGGCCTGACTTGAGTTCTACGGTTTAATGCTTGTAACTCGACCAGTACAACAGGTTGTTGCTGTAAATAACAACGATAGAGGTTTACTCGGGTGGGCAGTTCATTCCCTTGATGATTAAGGTGGAGCCAACTGAATTCGACATTAACCCCCGAGACGGCTTCAAGGATCATCTCCCGCGCAAATTCAACACTGTTACGCCCAGATGATTGAATTCTAGGGGAAAAATCATAAGGTGTGGCATTGACAAAGATGTCATATTCAGTACCAAAGTAGTCTAAGGTGGCACTGTTTGCGCTAATAAAACTAAAGCCTTGGATCAGCGCGAGGGGTGTTTTATGGGGATGGGCTCGCCAAATAGAGATTTTCTCTTGCAACAGCGGATCATCTGTTGTGAGTTTATTTAGCAAGTGCTGCCATCGAATCATTAGGATACTCCCTCGGTGACACAGATTAAGGTCACATCCTTTCCCTTAGTTTTTGTTTATATCAAATCGTACATCATTCATATGGGGTTAAAAATAAACCGAATCGATGTTTTGCTCAAATATAAATTAAAAAATAACAGTTTAAGATAGGTTCATTTGATTTACTTCAGCGAAAATCATGCTAACTCATCACGGCAAAATAATGTTTTATGCTATGTTTTGCCATGCAGGCTCAGTTTGGCCTGGCCATTTGTGAATTAAGGACTCTAGAGAAGGTGTAGGATGCAAAGACTAGTCAAAACTATCGTTTTAGGTATGTGTCTCGCCGCAGTGTTGCCCGCGGCGCATGCTGCTGAACAACCCAAACCTCGGTTAACCTTGGAGCAAAGGGCTGATAAGGCGCGTATCGACTCTGAGCGGATTGAACAACTGCAACTTGAAAAGGCGCGCCAAGCAGCCAAAACAACCTCAGCACGGGAAGAAACAATAAAACAGCAAACCAATCCGCAGGATTGGGAAGTGCAACAAAAGCTCAAGGCGCAAAAGCAATTTGATGAAAGGGAAAGCCGTGAGCAAAAATATCTGCAAGAAGCCAAGGAAGCTGCGGCCAAAGAGCGTAAAATCCCTAAACCTTAGCTGTTAATCGCGATCTATTTAAAGGCAATCTCTGCCGTTTGCCTTACGACTTTTTAGGAACTGCTGTTGAATACCTGTCCGCTGTGCCATAGCACCGATTTAGTGGCTTATCATCAAGATAAACGTCGTTGTTACCAACAATGCCAGCGCTGTGCTTTGGTGAGTGTCCCCGCCGAGTTTTATCTAAGCTCTGAAGCCGAAAAAGCCGAATATGACAAGCACGAAAATCACCCTCAGGACCTCGGTTATCAGCAGTTTTTAGATAGAACTCTCGCTCCTTTGTTGACCCGCTTTACTCCATCGGCGTTAGGGCTCGATTTTGGTTGTGGTGAAGGCAAAGTCTTAAGTCTGATGGCCAAAGCGCGGGGTTATCGGGTCGAGAACTACGATCTTTATTACGCTAACCACCCCGAGTTACTGACTCGGCAATACGATTTTATTACCCTGACCGAAGTTATTGAGCATGTGAGTGATGCCGATGCTTTGCTGACTCTGTTGAAGGGGATGCTCAAACCTCAAGGCATTTTGGCCGTGATGACCAAGCGAGTGCTTAATCCCACGGCATTTAGCGCTTGGCATTATAAAAATGATCCCACTCATATTAACTTTTACTCCGAAGCCACCTTTCAATGGCTCGCCGAGCATTACGGCTGGCGGCTCGAAGTGATAGATAAAGACGTGGTGTTTTTGCACCAAGCCCACTAATGCGTTGGAGGCTTTTGCTGTCGCAGATAAGTTGGGATTTGCAACTTGTCTAAATCAAACTTCGATTGTGCTGGTTCGGGTAAAGGTAAGGCTGGACGCTTAATAAAATCATGCACATTGATATAGCTATCATCAACAATCTGCACAGGGTCTGGTTTTGCTGTCTGCTCTAATCCAATTCCCGTGGTAATCACCATGATTTCGAGCTCTGACTCGAGTTCAGGATCTATGGTAAGCCCAATAATAACAAGCGCATCCTTGGGTAATTGCTCATGCACTGTCGCACCGATTTGGTTGTATTTGCGCGGCAATCGCGCGGCAATCGGACACCCAACCTTAATCGCGCGGTAGTTAATCTCCGACTATGCTTTGGTTAAGCATTAAACAAGGAGGTTTGTATGCCGCGCCCTCGTAGAACCCAGATAAGCCTTGAAGACACGCCTTATTACCATTGCTGTAGCCGAGTTGTTCGGCGGGCTTTTTTATGTGGCGATGATAGTTACTCGGGTAAAAACTATGACCATCGCCGCGCTTGGGTAGAATCGCTACTGTTTGAACTTGAAGCCGTTTTTGCTATTGATGTGGCGGCCTTTGCGGTGATGTCGAATCATCTGCATCTGGTGCTACGAGTCGATATCGAGACGGCAAATCACTGGACTGACCGCGAAGTGCTTGAGCAGTGGCATAAGTTGTTTAAAGGCGATGCGTTAACGCAAAAGTTCGCAAAAGGTGAGTTGGTTGAAGCGCATGAGGTGAGCAGATTAAAGCATTCAATCGCCCTTTATCGTAGTCGTTTGTGTGATATTTCATGGTTTATGCGCTGCCTCAACGAACCGATTGCAAGGCAAGCAAATCAAGAAGATAACTGCACAGGCAGGTTCTGGGAAGGTCGTTTTAAATCGCAAGCCCTACTCGATGAAGCTGCGGTATTAGCCTGTATGGCCTATGTTGATTTGAATCCGATTCGAGCGCAACTTGCTGATACACTAGAACAATCCGACCATACCAGTATCCAACTACGTATTCGGGCCGTATTAAAAGGTGAGCAGCCGAGCAATCTCCTGCCTTTTATTGGCAACGAGTGCAACAACCAACCCAGTGGCATTGCGTTTTCATTAACTGATTACCTTCAATTGGTGGATGATACCGGCCGAATCATTCGCAATGATAAACGCGGAAACATCAGTGAAAGTAGCGCCAAGATACTGAACAGATTAAATATCCCCCATGATAATTGGCTCAAGCTGACCACCGAGTTTGGCAAACTATTTCATGGTCCAGTAGGCACATTGCAAGAACTGAGCGATTACTGCGAACATCTCGAAAAGCGACGACGGCACTTTGCTGCAAGTTGTCAGCATTTTCACAGTAACTGATAACTGCTTATATTACTTCGAAAGCAATGCTTACCTTGCATCCCAAAAACACGATGGGATAACTTACCTCGTCTAAAACACTCTATTTTTGAAAGAATTAACTCAATTTATTGCCTCAGATACTGCCCCTGTGACTTTTGCTCTCTCATTTAGGCAATTTTTAGATCTTACAAGTTGTAGACAAACGTAAAGTACATTATGTTGTTGATTTATATTGGGTGGCTAGGTTTATTCTTTTTATACTCATGAGTTTGCGTGTTTTCATTGTTCTAATGAGGTAAATGCGCATGCGAAAAAATACTAAGACCTTAGAGGCTAAGGAAAGCATATGCAACATTTGGATTCGTTTCAGGAAAAAACGATTGGAGCTATAAACCTTCTACATCAGCATGGATATGTTGAAGCGATGCTTACGCTAACTTTCGCAGCTATTGACCAGATGGCTTGGTTAACGTTTGCTGGCGATGAATCAAATGGAGCACATTTCAAGGATTGGGTTAAAAGATATATTGACCCTGATACAAATCTGGACTGCACTGCTGACGATTTATGGGCTGCGAGATGTGGTTTAGTGCATACAGCAACTGCTGAATCACGACACAACATAAAAGCGACTGCTAGCGCAAAGAAAATTTTTTATACAACTGGGCCTGCAAAATGCAGTGTCAGTAAATCTTCAGATGTAATTTTTATTGATGCTGATAAATTAGTTAAAAGGTTTATATGTTCCTGGCTTCAATATAGGCTTGATATAGCTTCCGATCCTAAGCTTAAAGATTTAGCGATAAATAAAGCAAATAAAATTTTGAGTTATGTTCAAAGCTTCTAACGGTCGCCATCAAAAATGCGCCCGTAGGGCGCTCGACTGGCAACAAGTTGCTCGCTTTTGTCCAAAATCTTGTCCGGTAAGGATGTCTATTCTTCGTTGTCTGATCATTTAACGGGGCGTAACTAATTCTGCATTCTTGATAAATTCCAAGGTTAATAAACTATATTTAACAGAATGTATGGCTAAAAATTATCTATAGCTTAATCGAGTGTTATCTTGTTTTTAATGCTCATTTTTATACTCATTTTAATGTCAGTGGCGCTGTATCTTCCGTAGTAAATCCAAACATCACTTAAAGTAGCAAACTTAAAAGGCGTTTTGCGGGAGCACTGATTTGGTTTTTAAGCATTACCACACTAAAAAATACGTTTAGTTTAGGCATATCGATGGGGGTTATTACTCGTACCGCATGCTTAATATCATCATCAAATAAGGTGATTTGTGGTGTTAATGCGACAATTTGAGAGTGTAATAGGGCGCCTTTTATCGGTGGGAAAGAATCGTAATGTAATAATCCCGAAAAGTCATTGCGATATTTATTAAACAGATCGCCAAATTGTTCACTGACGCCATAAGGTAAGTTTTTGGGTATGGCGAGTGGATATTTACGAATATCTTCTAGGGTTAAGCGATCTAAATACGTCAACGGATGTCCAGCTCTGGTACAAAAAACCGCTTCAAAAGAAGGTAAATTAAAGGATTGTATCGAGCTTTCGTGGCCAATAATCTCACCTTCAACATCAGTAATTAATAGTGTGAGTTCTCCGCGTAGCAATTTTTCCAGTTGTTGTTGCCAGGTACCAACTTCGAGATCGATATGAATGTCTGGGTATTGCTCAAAAAAACGTCCGAGAATCGGCCCTAGAATGGTATTTGCCGGTACAGGGCTTGCACCTATTGATAAATAGCCACTGCTCTTACCCTGCATATAGTGTAATTCTTTTCGAAGGGCTTCGACGTTTTGCAAAATATGCTGACTATGGCTGAGAACGAGCTCCCCAGCAGGGGTTAAAGAAGTTGATTGATTTCCCCTCAGCAACAGCTCTGTACCCAGTATATGTTCGAGTCGTTGAATGCTTCGGCTTAATGAAGGTTGAGCAAGATTTAATTTTTGGGCAGCTTTTTGAAAATTACGCTCTTTGGCTAAAATCTGGAAATTTTTAAGATGCTTAAACTCAATCACAAGTTATTTGTCAAGTAATTACAACATGTGTGCAACATACCCTTGTGGCTCAGTATCGACAAGTAGACGTTGGTGACAATTTGTATCTTTATCTTCATATGAATAATTAACAATTATGAGTAAGTGTTTGTTTTGATTTTTTAATTATTTGGCTCTGTTCTCGTATAGTTTTTTGTCATCAACTGATACGTAAAATGCATTGGCTTTAAAGTATTGCTGACGGTAACTATTCATTCTGCAAATAACAAATTTGCAACATAAATCTAACAAGGAATGAGTAATGAAATTGAAGAAGATCAGCATAATGACCTTTGCGGCGCTATATGCGACCGGAATAGGGACGTTAGTTGCCAATCCTTTAGATAGGAACCAAGCCGAGCAAAAACTTATTGGTATCAAGCTGGCACCCGAACAAATATTAGCCAATAAAAATAAACCAACCCATCCGGCTTTGAATCGCGCTAATAGACCGGGTCAAATTGGTATGAACGTCCATCGCGCTGTAAATGGGAGTAGCAATAAGGCGCCATTTGCATGGGAAAAGGACATTGATGGAACGCATACCTATATTATTCAATTAATGGATGCTCCTGTTTCACTTTATCAGGGTGATAGACCTGAGTTTGCCGCCACGTCGCCTCGTAGCAATCAGCCCGCAATACGTTCTAATGAGCGTTTTGGGACAATCGATTTAAAGAGCAAAACCGTTAAAAACTACC
Organism: Shewanella sp. DNRA4; assembly: GCF_012843185.1. Taxonomy (NCBI): domain Bacteria; kingdom Pseudomonadati; phylum Pseudomonadota; class Gammaproteobacteria; order Alteromonadales; family Shewanellaceae; genus Shewanella; species Shewanella sp. DNRA4. The sequence continues at coordinate 45,257 of NZ_JABAIP010000004.1, read as the reverse complement.
AAGCTTTTTTAACGCGATCTCAGGATGAAACGGCTAGCCAAATCAAGCGTGTTGCGCCAGATGCTGAAATAAAACGTCGCTTTAATGTGGCGCTAAACGGCATGACCATGGTGTTAACCCAAGAACAAGCCGCTGAAGTGGCTAAGTTGCCCAATGTTAAGGTGGTGACTCGGGCGAAGGAATACCAATTATTCACCGATGTCGGCCCTAAGCATATTGGCGCTGATATGATTTGGCAGGGCACGAGCACTCCCGATGGCGTTGCTATGCGCGGTGAGGGCATCATTGCCGGTATTATCGATACTGGGATTAACTCAGATCACCCCTCTTTTGCCGCAGTCTCGGCAGACGGTTATAAGCACGTAAACCCATTAGGCGAAGGAAAATATCTGGGCGACTGCCAAGAATATCCTTTGATGTGTAACAGTAAGCTTATCGGTGTTCGTTCTTACGATATCATTACCGATACCTATAAAGATCCGATTTTCCAACCCGATCTGCCGCCATGGGAAGTGGATTATAAACGCCCTCCAAACGGTGAAGATTACAACGGCCATGGTTCACACACTGCCAGTACCGTTGCGGGTAACGTGCTCTACAATGTGCCCTTTAAGCTCAATGGAACTGATGAAAAATCAGATGGTTTTGATACCTCTTTAGTCTTCCCCGAAATTTCAGGCGTTGCCCCAAGGGCCAACATTATTGCCTATCAAGTGTGCTATCCCGGTGGCGGCTCTTACGGCGAAAACTACGGTGGTTGTCCTGGCGATGCCTTAGTCGCTGCGATTGAAGATGCCATTATCGACGGCGTTGATGTGATCAACTTCTCCATCGGTGGACTTGAACATCTGCCTTGGTACGATGCGGTTGAAATGGCGTTTTTAGCGGCCCGCGAATCAGGGATCTCTGTTGCCGCCTCGGCGGGTAACTGGGGACGTTACGGGCCAGGTTATATCGACCATGTATCACCTTGGTTAACATCCGTTGCCGCCAGTACCCATGGACGCCAAATTGAACCTGTTGAAGGCAAACTGTCTTTTGTGGGGGAAAATGCTCCTGAAGATATGATTGGTTATGCCGTAACAGGTGATATCACAGGTAACTTAGTTGATGCAGCGGCTCACAATGATCCTCTCTGCTTACAACCCTTCCCCGCAGGCACCTTTAAAAGTGATGATGTTGTCATTTGTAAGCGTGGAGAAAATGGCCGAGTACAAAAAGGGATTAACGTTGCAGCGGGTGGCGCGGGTGGCGTGATCCTGTATAACGCCATTTCATTTGATGATGGTACTGGAGCTAATAGCCTAAATTTAAACCCTTTCCCTATCCCTGGAATGCATATCGATGCGGCATCAGGCAATCAGCTAGTGGAATGGGTTGCTAGCGCTACAGAGCCTAAAGTCACTATCACCGCGGGTAAGATTATCACCACTGAGCGTGAAGCCGATGTGTTAGCTGACTTCTCCTCCCGTGGCCCTAGCCATACCAACCCCAATGTGATGGTGCCGAACGTGTCTGCCCCTGGGGTGGATGTGTTTGCTGCCTACTCAGATGAAATGCCCTTCAATCTGTATCCATCGCCCAGCGATTATGTGGCAATCAGCGGTACATCGATGTCAGGCCCCCATGTTGCAGGTGCATTAGCACTGCTTACTCAGGCGCACCCACAGTGGACGCCTGCGATGATCCAGTCAGCACTGATGACCACCGCCGTGTTAGGTAAAGCTCCAACCTACGATAATCCGCCAAAATTAGTGGATGCAACATTCTACGATATGGGTAGCGGAGTGATTAACGTTGCTAGAGCGGTAAAAGCGGGTCTGGTGATGGATGAAAACGGTGACAATTATCGCGCAGCTAACCCGATGGAAGGCGGTGATGTAACCGCGTTAAACGTGCCTTACTTAGTCAATGCGGAATGTAAAAGTAGCTGCACTTGGATGCGTACCTTTACTGCTACGACTGATGGCGAGTGGAACGTGAGTGCGACGGAAATCACCACAGAAGGCGCGCCTTTCCTTGAGTTAAGTGTTTATCCGCAAAAGATTAAGTTAAAAGCGGGTGAGCAACAAAGCATTATGGTGACCGCGAAAATCCTCGATGTGACTTCAGTCAACGCTAACTCTTCCTCAAACGAAGTATTTGGAAAAATTGACTTGAAACCAACGGATGCCAGTTTGCCAGATCAATACTTGCCCGTTATGGCACGTTTTACTGGTTCTAGCTTGCCTGAAATTGTCGCAGGAAAAATTCACCGCGATACTGGCACTATGCTAACGCCTGAGTTGATGACCAAAGAAATCAGCGAGCTAAATGTCAAAGTGAGCGGCTTAACCGCAGGTACAGTCACAGAGCACAAACTTAGTGCCGCCTATGTTGACTTTACAAAGCCTGAAACATTGGAAAATAATCCAGGTGTTTCGGTGCATTTCTTTGACGTGCCGGAAGGTACTCGCCGCATCGTATGGGAAGAAGTCTCTGCAGATAATGCCGCATCAACGTCTTTAGATATTGGTATGGACTTGAATAACAACGGCAAAGTGGAATGGTATGACGAGGCGATTTGTTACTCCTATACCGATGTTACCGACTATTGCGCGATAAATGATCCCACACCTGGTCGCTATTGGGTGATGCTAGGCAACTTTAAGCGTCCATGGGGAGACGAGATTGATACTAAAGACAGCATTAAAGCGAGTCTGGCGATTATCTCCGACACTGATACTAAGCAACTTAATGTGACAGGGCCTGCCAGTACCAATGGTATCGATCCTTACCAATTACAAATGAACTGGTCTGCCACAGGTAGTAAAGCGGGTGATCGCTTATACGGTTTGGTTGAAGTGGGTAATGGTGCACAAAACGTAGGTAATATTGGCAAAATGGCCGTGCATTTAGTGCATGAGGGCGATGATGTCAGTATCACGACCAGCCAACAGCAGGCCAAAGAAGGCGATGTTGTTGAGGTCAAGATGGTGATGGCACCAAACCTACTCGGATTAGAGCGCGATGTGAATATTGCCTTAACGTTGCCCGAAGGTCTGCAAATATTGCCTGACACGTTAAAAGCGACCAGCAATAACCAAGATCTTAAAGCTGGTCTGACTGTTGCTGCACAGCAAATCACCCTGAAAGCGATGCAACAGGCGAGCAATGCGCAAAAACGTCAATATCTCTTTACCACGAGCGAGACCGATGAGAGTTGTCGAATTCCTATTGGTTCGAATCCCTATTATTTGGATTTATTTACTGAGGCTGGCATTCAGTCTGAAACTGCGATTGCTGGTCGGGTGAATGAAACGGTAACCGTGCCATTAAGTACCTTTGGTATTGATCGTATCCCGTTGTATAACAACCCTGAAGAATATTCACACAAAGATACCTTAAGTATTTCTCCTGGTGGATTTATTCAGCTCGATCAACTACCGCTGTTCTGGGCTGCTCATTATCCAATGGAAGAGCAATATTTCCCCGATACAGTGATTGCACCATTATGGCGTGGAGATGGGTTAACTATTCCAGAATATAATTTGGATACTGAGAGCTTTGACGGTGTATCACTTGCCGTTACGAACGACCGTCGCTATCTAATTGTTGAATGGGACAATATGCGTCAGGAGTTTGCCTTTGGTATTAACCATGATCCTGACTACGATGCCCGTTACAGTTTTGAGTTAATAGCCTCAACGCAGCTTAATTTTGCTCCCGGTGAACATGAGTTTATTTTCGCCTACGACAAATTAACGGGTAACAAAGCCCATTTAGGTTCAATTGGTTTACATGGTTACCATGGACCACGTGGCACCTTTGGTCCTGCGTATGGTTATATCGGTGATGGTTTTGCTTTTAATAATCTGGATGAGAAAATTGCAGAGGGCTTAGTGGTCTGTGCTAACTACACTGGACCGGAAGCAACGGCAATTGAAGTATCATTCTCAGCCCGTGTGGGCGCCAAAGCGGTAGGTCAAGATCTGCAGATTATTGCTAAAAGTGATTACACTGGCAGCAGTAGTGTGACCTCTACTGGAAGCCTCAAAGTACCTTCAAACCTTGCGATAGGTGCTTTAGGCGATATGTCTGTTGCTGAAAACACCAGCATCAGTTTTGAGGTGCTAGTGCAAGACAAAGAAAATACCGCTAATGGTATCCAAGTCACAGGCGCGCATATCACCTCAGTTGTTAATGGTAACCAAGTAACCATCACTCCCGAAAAAGATTGGCACGGCACAACCACTGTCACAGTGAAAGCCTTTGATAAGGTTTATCAAAATGACATGGTGCAAACGAGCTTTAACTTAGTCGTGAACTCTGATGGTGTAGAACCTACGCCACCAACACCTCCAACACCACCTGTTGAAGAGACTAAAGAGAGCGATGGCGGTAGCTTGGGTTGGCTTGCCATCCTGATGCTTGGCTTGATGGCCGTATCACGTCAAAAATGGAATGTTAATAAGTAAACTTCACCTTTAAGTAGTACCTTGTCTTTGGGCCTTCTAACGGAGGCCCTTTTTTATGCGTCCAAGTGTGGATTGTCATCGGCCATAAATGATGTGTTTATCCCACAATAATTCTTCGTTACAAGCCTTACTATTAAATCTATTAACAATTCTGTGATGTGCGTGTAGTTTAGATAGCTTATAAAAACAACAATAGGTTATCGCTATGACTGTATCCTCGGTATCGCGCGCTTTATCAACATCCTCTGTAGCCACATCTTTTGCACCTTATGTGAGTTCATTCGGTGTGAGTACATCAAAACTGACCAAGAGTTTACTCGCTTCCATCGTCACCTTGAGCTTAATGGGCGCTGGGCTAAGTTCTGCCTATGCGGCGCAGCCAGACGCGGCCAAGTTAGCGGCGGGTGTGGAGCAAAAGGTGCTCGACTGGCGCCGTGATTTTCACCAGCATCCTGAGTTATCTAATCGCGAGTTTCGCACCAGCAAGATTATCGAAAAGCATCTGAAATCCCTCGGATTAGAAGTACAAACGGGCATCGCCCATACTGGGGTTGTTGCTATCTTGAAAGGCGGAAAGTTAAAGGGCGGTAAGCCCGGCCCTTTGATTGCGATCCGCGCTGATATGGATGCCTTGCCCGTGACCGAAGTCGTCGATCTGCCCTTTGCCTCTAAAGCAACAGATACCTATCGCGGTCAAACCGTAGGGGTGATGCATGCCTGTGGCCACGATACCCATGTGGCTATGTTGATGGGCGTGGCCGAGAACTTAGTGAAAGTGAAGGATAGCCTTGCCGGCGATGTTATGTTTATCTTCCAGCCTGCTGAAGAAGGTGCGCCAGATGGCGAAGAGGGCGGCGCGGAATTAATGCTCAAACAAGGGCTGTTTGCCAAGCGTAAACCCGACCAAGTGTTTGGCATGCATGTGACTTCGAGTATGCCAAGCGGCATGATTGGGGTGCGTAGTGGCCCTGCCATGGCGAGTGAAGATTCCTTTACGATCAAAGTGAAAGGCCGCCAAACCCATGGTTCGCGCCCTTGGAATGGCGTCGACCCTATCGTCGCCGCGGCGCAAATTATTACCAATGTGCAAACTATTGTGAGTCGTCAGGTGGATATTACCAAAGCGCCCGCTGTAGTGAGTTTTGGTGCAGTAAATGGTGGCATTCGCTCAAATATTATTCCCGATGAAGTCGAGCTGATTGGCACCATCCGCACCTTTGACCAGCCTATGCGTGCCGATATTAAAGTGCGCTTGGCCGAAATCGCCGAGTTATCGGCAAAAACCTTAGGTGCCACCGCGACAACCGAAATCCATCAAGGTTATCCCGTAGTGGTGAACAATCCCGAATTGGTCGCCAGTATGCGCCCCGTGCTTGCCAGTGTGGTCGGCGATAAGATGCTGATTGAACCGGGATTAATCACTGGTGCCGAGGACTTTTCCTTTTATGCTTTGGAGTCACCTGGGATGTTTTTCTTCCTCGGGGTGACGCCAAAGGGCACAGATCCTGAAACGGCGGCCAGTAACCATTCGCCAGCATTTTATGTGGATGAAAGCGCGTTAAAAGTTGGCGTTGAGGCCATGACCAAGGTTGCCCTTACGGCACTGAAGGCGCAATAAACCGTTTAAGTCTTATTCCGTCAGCTTTTCGGTATAACTTGAGCTTACAAAAAATTGGGCGGGAAGATCTTTTCGCCCTTGATTTGTTAATCAATATGCCCTCTTATGTGAATTTTTACAGCAAGGAGCGAACAAGATGAAGCGTACGCTATCGGCGCTGGTGTTGGCGATGGGACTCTTTAATCCCTTAAGCCAAGCACAGGCCACCATGGCAGAAGACATCAAGAGTTTTACACTCGCCAATGGTATGAAAATCATGGTGCTAGAGGACTCTTCTATTCCCAATGCCAACATGTATCTATTTTGGAAAGTCGGTTCCCGCAACGAAGTGCCGGGGATTACCGGTATTTCACACTTTTTCGAACATATGATGTTTAACGGCTCGAAAAAATATGGCCCTAAGATGTTCGACCGTACGATGGAAGCCGCGGGCGGGGCTAACAATGCCTACACCACAGAGGATATGACGGTTTACACCGACTGGTTCCCAGCGAATGCGCTAGAAACTATGTTCGATCTTGAGGCTGACCGTATCGCCAACTTGGATATCAATCCAGAAATGGTGGAAAGCGAGCGTGGCGTAGTGCAGTCGGAGCGTTCGACTGGGCTTGAAAACTCCAACTGGAATACCCTCGAAGGCGAAATTAAAGGCGTAGCGTTTTTAGCGCATCCCTATTCTTGGTCTGTGATTGGCCATGAGTCGGATATTGCCGCTTGGACCCTAGAAGATTTAGTGCAATACCATAAAACCTATTATGCGCCGAACAATGCGGTCGTGGTGATTGCCGGTGATGTAAAGCTGGCTCAAGTTAAAGCATTGGCCGACAAGTACTTTGCGCCTATTCCTGCGCAAATACCGCCAAAGGCCGTGCGTACTGTGGAGCCTAAGCAAAAGGGTGAGCGCCGTACCTTCGTTCAAAAAGCCTCGGTCAGTACGCCTAATGTGATGCTGGCTTACCATATTCCGGCAGCGACTCACGCAGATTTTTATGCGCTGGATTTATTAAGTTCGATTTTAAGCCAAGGCAATAGCTCGCGTTTATATCAAGCGCTGGTGGATAAGCAAGTGGCTTTAGAAGCGCAAACCTATATGCCGATGTCGGTCGATCCCAATCTCTTTTACGTCATGGGTGTGGCTACACCAGAGGTGAAAGCATCGACGCTAGAGCGGGCACTGATTGAACAAATCGATGCCATTGCGACCAATGGCGTTAGCCAGCAAGAATTGGATAAAGTCAAAAATATCAAGTTGATGGATTTTTACCGCGCGATGGAAACCATTAATGGCAAGGCTAACACCATCGGCACCTATGAAATGTATTTTGGCAGTTACGATAAATTATTTAATGCGCCAGAGGCCTATAACAAGGTCACACCCGCAGATATCCAACGTGTTGCCCAAACCTATTTACGCAAATCGAATCGCACGGTAGCGGTATTGGCGGCAAACGAGGAGAACTCTCAATGAAATCGATGGCAATGAAACTCTCCTTTATAAGATCAGCCTTTGTAAGATCATCCTTTGTCAAATCATCTTGGCAACCGACTAAGTTAATGGTCGCATTGGCCCTAGGCACTAGCTTAGCCTTATCCGGCTGCGCTTCCACCACGGCACCCAAACGCGTCGATACTGGCAGCTTTGCCATGCCAAATTACGACAAGTTAGTGCTGGATAATGGCCTAACCGTGTATTTAATGCCGCAGCGCGAAGTGCCGTTAATCACCTTAAACGCAGTAGTGCGTGCCGGGGCGGTAAACGACACCACAGCGGGTATTGCCCAAATGACCGCCGAAGGTTTACTCCTTGGCGCGGCGGGTAAATCCAAGGCCGAGATTGAGCAGCAAGTGGATTTTCTCGGTGCTAGCTTAGGGGCCGAAGCCGACAAAGAAGGCAGTTATCTGGCCGCCGATTTTATGGCGAAAGATACCGATGTGATGCTCGGCCTATTCAGCGCCGCGCTATTAAGCCCAGACTTTGATTCGGCCGAGTTTGATAAACTTAAGCAACGCGCCATTGCGGGTTTGCAGCAGGATAAAGAAAGCCCGCGCGCCGTGATTGGTCGCTACTTCGATAAACTGGTGTTCGGTGCCCATCCCTACGGTAATGCCTCATCGGGTAATCGCGAGTCACTTGAGCAAGTCACAGTGTCGCAGCTACGCGCCTTCCATAAGAGCTACTATCAACCCGCCAATACCGCATTAACTGTAGTGGGGGATTTTGATGTGGCGGCGATGAAGGCCAAGCTAACCCAGACTTTTGGTCAGTGGAAAGGCAGTGAACAACTGGTTCAGCCCGACTTAAACCAAGGTTTACCTAAGTTAACTGAGGCCAAAGTGCTGCTGGTGGATAAGCCTGATGCGATGGAAACCACCTTTGTTATCGGCGGTTTAGGCATTAGTCGTGATAACCCAGACTATGTGGGGCTAACGGTAGTGAACACTATTTTAGGTGGTCGCTTCACCTCTTGGCTGAACGATGAACTGCGAGTGAATGCGGGGCTAACCTATGGCGCGCGCTCCGGCTTTAGTCCTTATACCGACTCGGGCGTGTTTACCATTAGCACCTTCACTAAGACGGAAACCACTCAACAGGCGATTGATTTAGCCCTGAAAACCTATGCTCGTTTATGGGAAAAAGGCGTCGACCAAGCGACTCTGGATTCGGCTAAAGCCTATGTTAAAGGTCAGTTCCCGCCTAAGTTCGAAACCTCGGACCAATTGGCAGGCCTGTTATCTGGTATGTATCTCTATGGCTTCGATGATAAGTTTATCAACGAGTTCCAAGCCAAAGTGGACGGCTTAACCTTAGAAGAAACCCAAAGGTTAGTGAAAACTTACTTCCCGCAAAAGGACTTACAGTTTGTGCTGATCGGCAACGCCAGCAAGATTGCGCCTATCGCGGCCAAGTATGGCCAAGTGCAAACCGTTGATATTAATGCGGTGGGTTTTGGTCAATAACCACTGGCGTTAGTCTATTTCGCCCAATAAAAAGGTCTGCATAGTGCAGACCTTTTGCTTTTCTGTTCTAGGTTCTAGGCGTTATTGCGCACCTGGCTTGGCGTAGTGAGCCATCCAATCTTTCACTTGGTTATACCAATAGATGGAGTTGTTAGGCTTCATAATCCAATGGTTTTCATCGGGGAAATAAATCATCCGCGATTCAACATTACGGGTTTGTAGAGTACGGAATAGCTCAAAACCTTGGCCGACAGGCACACGGTAATCGAGCTGACCATGGCTGACTAAGGTTGGGGTGTTAAAGTTGGCGGCAAAGTAATGGGGCGAAATGGCTTTATACAGCTCAGGATTATCCCAGTAGTTACCAAAGCGAGTGCTGTGGACGGCGAAGTCCGCCGACATTTGTGAATACATGTCGTATACCGCGGCATGGATCAGCAGCGCCTTAAAGGGATGCGGCTGGCCTAAAATAATCGAGGTTAAGTAGCCACCATAGCTGGCGCCGCCGGCGACCATACGATCGCTATCGATCCAGCTTTGTTGCTTAAACCAGTCTGCGGCTTTGAGCACGTCTTCGAGGGATTTATTTTTCCAATCTGGGTTAATGGCATCGGCAAAGTCTTGTCCGAAACCGCTAGAGCCGTGGAAGTTTGGCCATGCGGTGACATAACCCCAAGATGCAAAGGTTTGCGCATTCCAGCGGTAGTGGAAACCATCGCTAATGGCGTTGTGCGGGCCGCCGTGGATCAACATAAACAGCGGATACTTTTTGCTGCGGTCGAACCCAGGTGGATAGTGCACCCACATTTGAATGTCTTGGCCCTGGTAACCTTTGTAGGTGACCGACTCATAGGTGCCTAAATCGACATCCTTTAAAATATCGTCGTTAAACTGCTCTAAACGCTCAGTTTTACCATTGCGTGGGTTGATGCTAACTAAACGCGCTGGGTACAAAAAGCTTTGATTAGTCGCAATCAACTGACCATCTTTAGCGATAGTAGGCTGGCTAAAGTCGGTAGCTTGAGTGATGGCCTTGGCCTTACCACTCTTGGCATCGATATGATAAATACGGTTTGTCGCCGCATCATCAATGCTGGCATAGAACCCCTTGCTGTCGGGTGTCCAGTTGAAGTCGGACACTGAGCGATCCCAATCGGCGGTGAGTGTGGTGAGTTTGCGGCTGCTCACATCCAGCAACATCAACCTTGCTGTATCGGCATAAAATCCGGGGATTTTTTGGCGAGTAAAGGCTAAGGTTTTACCGTTAGGACTAAAGGATGGATTGAGATCCGGCGCGGGGTTTTCTGGAGTGATGTTTTCAGCCTTGTTGCCACCGATGGTGGCGAGGAACAAGTCTAATTTTGGATCGACCCGATTATCCGAACCATAGGCGCTAAAGGCGATTAAGCGTTCATCGGGGGAAATATCATAGCTTGAACTGCTTTGGCTTGAGCGTGGCAGTTCATGGCCTAAAGGCTGAGTCACGGCTTCAACCGCGCCACCTGTGGCTGGGATCCTAAACACATGGGCCTGACGGCGCTCATCTAACCAATGATCGAACTGCGAATAGGGCAGTGCATTCCACTGGCGGGCGGAGACTTTATTATCTTTATCAGTCTTAAGCTGGGCCTTCATTTGCTCCCAATTCTGTTCAGGAAAGATATTGCTAATAAAATACAAATGCTTGCCAACCCACTTGATGCCATTGACGCCGGTGGGAATGTCCGTGAGCTTGCTGGCTTCTCCCGGACCATCCATCGGTAGTAGGTAAATTTGGCCCGCGTCATCATCGTTACGTTCGCTGATAAAAGCTAAGGTTTTACCATCTGGCGAAAACACCGGCTCGCTGACTTTTAAGCCTTTGGCGGTAATCGCACGGTTATTTTTACCTTCACCGTCGAAGCGCCACAGTTGGGTTGAACCTTTGTCTTCCTTAAGGTCGTATTCAGTCACAGGCGCAATAATGTGCTCGCCCGTGGAGGACACCACTGGACTACCTATGCGCTTGAGTTGCCAAAGTAATTCGACTGAGAGTGGTTTGCTTGCTTCTGCAAATGCCGTGCTGAAAGGCATGAGTAAGCTAAGCAGTAAAATGCCTGCCTTCTTCACTAGATGTCTCCTTATCATTCAGAGTGTTATCGTTATTTTGTCCCGTTAAACATCACAGTATAGAAACTGAGCATGAAATCAAACTGAGTCTATCGGTGGCGAGAGTGACTTTTATGTAAGTAACTGTAACCACTGGCCGCATTTTGATGACGAGGTAGGTTGGGTATGGCGCAAAGTGTTATGGCGTATTTGTGGCTAAGGTGTTTTAACGCTAATGTATTGGGAGATTGAAATAGGACTCGAATATGGCGTTAATCATCCCGCAAAAACTGGGCAAGCTATTGATCAAAAATGTATTGATACTCGCCTTGGGCAGCTTGGCTATCTTTCCTGCGCTAGCCGCTAAGGTCAGTTTTAAAGCCTTTTGCCCGCAAATGGTGGGGCAGTGGCAGGGCAATGCCGCTAAGGCAAGTGACACCCCTAGACAAGTGACGGTCAATGGATTTTGTTCCCACGATCAGCGGCAGTTGATCCTCTCCGTAAGTGTAGGAACGCACGCTCCCTACAGCGAGACATGGTGGTTTAGGGAGCAAGGCGAGCAAGTGCTGTTAACTTACTACGACGGTGTCTCGCAGGAAAAGCAGCAACTCTTTAGTTTATATCAACAAAATGGCGATTATTCCCTGCTGGGCGAGGGAGTTGTGAATGCGCGCGCCGCCTTAATCCAACTGTTATTCGAAGCTAAATCGCCCCAGGGCGCATGGCAGTGGATGCAAAATATCCAATATTTAGACGATGATATCGACCGCTATCAGCTCTTTCGTGGGATAGAGATGGCGCCTGTCGCACCAACTCATTAAGCTGACTAATTCATGCTCGACAATACGCAACTCACTTTGGGACAAAAGCGTGATAGATTTTTACTCTAGTCCATTAGTTTCGGATTAATATTTGTAAGGCAACTATTGAACGTTAGTATTAAAACCGATGAACAAGCCATCCTAAAGCGAATGCTCTTCTAAAACTCATTTTGTCAACACTTGCAGCAGACTGAGCAGCTCAAAGCAGTAGAAGTGATCACCCAGAAACAGCAGAAGTGATCAATTGTGCCAGTGCCACCAGCTGGCGGCGCTGCACTAAACTGCCCGCCCTGCTGGCAGACCGTGACCACTTCTACCGGCAACGGCTGCCCAGTCTGCTGGTCGAATTGCCCAATTGCAGACAAGAAAAAGCCCCATCTCCTTGGGGCTAACTTACAAAAGTGTTGTACCTGTTCTATCTCTTTTGGTTAAAAAGCTGCCATTTATTCCGTTCGCGGGCTTTTCTAGGACAAGCTATTCGTAAAGCTTACAAAATCCGAGAGGCCAAAATCTTTCCTTTCTTCAAGAAACTTCCTTCTTGTAGATATTTGAGCCTGAATATCCGAATGCCCCAAGAGTTTCGCAATGGCGACTGCTTTCTTCGCTCTAGTTGCATGAAAAGGGCAATGCTTCCATACATGCTTTTCATCGCTAGACAGCAGTTCATAAGCAGAATCCATAGCAGAATATTTCATCAAATATGGATTTCCAAACTCGTCAAAAGCTTCCAATATTGAATCAGCAACTGAAGGTATCTGCTCTTGAGAGGAAACATTCCAACGCTTCTGTTCCCCAATGGATAAATTACCAAGTTCAACACCAAGTGTACTAGTCGCTTCCTTTTCCTTTTGAGTCTGTAGGTTATTTTTAGCATTCACTAAATCCTCAACCACATTAAACCGAATAGACACACTTACTGTCACATCAAAATCATCAGCATGCTGAATAAAAGAGAGGTGTACTGCGACCCAACCGCCTTCGATTGGCCGGTAAAAGGACTGCTGTTTGGCCTTTTTCCCAAAGCCAAAAGCAGCCAACTTTTCGCCAACATTCAACAGTAGTTTTTTTTGTAATTCTTTATTACTCATAATGCTCTCAGCTACTTAATAACGCCGTTCAATAGTCTCAATAACCATGGTTTGACCTCTCAGCTCACCGGCATTTTTACCACAATAAATCCGGCTACCCAATATAAATCAATAACATAATGCACTTTATGTTTGCCTACAACTTGTCCGAGTTAAAATGGTTTAAATAGGAACAATCAACAATCGCGGGGACAGCATCTAAGACAATAAATTGCGCTAACTCCTTAAAAAATGGGGTATTTCAGACGAAATAAATTGGCCCATAGTGCTTGGGATGTGTTCTGGATGAGGCTTTTGAAGTGATATAAGCAGTTGTCAGTTACTGTTAAAGTGCTGGCAGCATTTAGCAAAATGCCGTCGTCGCTTTTCTAAGTGTTCGCAGTAATCGGTCAGTTCTTGCAAGGTGCCCACAGGACCGTAAAATAGCTTGCCAAATTCGGTTGTCAGCTTGAGCCAATTGTCATGGGGAATATTTAATCTGTTCAGTATCTTGGCGCTACTTTCGCTGATGCATCCACGTTTATCATTGCGAATGATTCGGCCGGTATCATCCACCAATTGAAGGTAATCCGTTAAGGAAAATGCAATGCCATTGGGTTGGTTGTCGCACTCATTACCAATAAAAGGTAGTAGATTGCTCGGCTGCTCACCTTTTAACGCCGCCCGAATGCGTAGTTGAATACTGGTATGGTCGGATTGTTCTGGTGTATCAGCCAGTTGTGCTCTAATAGGATTTAAATCCACATAAGTCATACAGGCTAACACGGCGGCTTCATCCAGTAAGGCCTGAGATTTAAACCGACCTTCCCAGAACCTGCCTGTGCAGTTATCTTCTTGATTTGCTTGCCTTGCAATCGGCTCATTCAAACAGCGCATAAACCATGAAATATCACACAAACGACTGCGATAAAGGGCGATTGAATGCTTTAATCTGCTGACCTCATGCGCTTCAACTAACTCACCTTTGGCGAACTTTTGCGTTAACTCATCGCCTTTAAACAACTTATGCCACTGCTCAAGCACTTCGCGGTCAGTCCAGCGATTGGCTGTCTCGATATCCACCCGCAGCACCAAATGCAGATGATTCGACATCACCGCAAATGCTGCCACATCAATAGCAAAAACAGCTTCAAGTTCAAATAATAATGACTCGACCCAAGCACGGCGATGGTCATAGTTTTTACCCGAGTAACTATCATCGCCACATAAAAAAGCCCGCCTAACAACGCGGCTACAGCAATGGTAATAGGGAGTGTCTTCAAGACTTATCTGAGTTCTGCGAGGGCGCGGCATTCAAACCTCCTTGTTCAATGCTTAACCAAAGCATAGTAGGAGGTTTACTACCACGCTATTAAAGCTGGGTGTCCAATTTTGGAAGTCGTCCAATTTCGGAAGTCGGGAAGCTCTCAGGGATGAGTTTATGGCGTGTCACTGGGGAAACAATGACAATTCATCCTACACACCTGACGACAAACTTATCTCGTTTTGGGGCATTAGCCTTTTAGTCAGATGAACAGTTCAGTGGTCGTAAAGATTGTCATTGTTGCGACTGTGACCGTTGGCGGCATGGATGCCGCCGTCGAGCCCTCAGGGATGAGTTTATGGCGTGTCACAGGGGAAACAATGGCAATGAATATAACGAAGTATACGATCAGTCGTTTTGCTTTGGGGCAAAAAGCTTTTAGCCAGATGAACAGTTCAATGGTCGTCAAAATTGTCACTGTTGCAACAGTGGCCGTTGGCGGCATGGCCGCTCTTTCACATCTGACCCATAGGGATATGGGAAATGCCTCAATGATGTTGGGAGCATCATTGGCCATGTGATCGCGGCATTTACACTTCCGTGTGTTGCAGATGCCGCCGTCGAGCCCTCAGGGATACTTCTTGTGAAATAAAAGGGTGGCGTGTCACAGGGGAAGCAATGACAATTCATACCGCATACCTAACTACCAAAGTTATCTGGCTTTCAGGCCGAATTGAGTTAAAAGCAATCTTTAAGGGCTGATTGCTGAATGACTTGGCTTAGTAATTGGAAAATTGGCTGGTTAAGTCCAGCCTAATTCAAATCAGCATTCCTAGGTATTAAATAGCGCCTTCAAACCCGAGCTGACGCCAGGCTTCGTAGCTGATAATCGCCACTGCATTGGAGAGGTTGAGGCTGCGACTGGTAGCCGCCATCGGAATACGTAATCGCTGCTCGGTTGGAATCGACTCGATAATTGGCATAGGTAGACCACGGGTTTCAGGGCCAAATAACAGCACGTCATCTTTGGCAAAACTGAGTTCAGTGTGAGGGCGACTGCCCTTAGTGGTGCAGGCCATAATGCGTTTACCTGCCATGGCTTCGAGGAAGGCATCGAAGTTTTTATGGCGAGTCACATTGGTTAAATCGGCATAGTCTAGGCCCGCGCGGCGCAGTTTTTTCTCTTCAAAATCAAACCCAAGCGGCTCAATTAAATGAAGTTGGCTGCCGTTGTTTGCGCAAAGGCGAATGATATTACCCGTGTTGGGTGCGATTTCTGGCTCATAGAGTGCGATATGGAACATGCTTGCCCGCCTATAAAAAATGACGCCCGATTATACGGCAAACAAGCCTTAAGCGCAGCTCCGCGTGCGCATATCTACAGCGGCATAAACGCCAGTCTATTTTTCTTTTTCCCTATTAACCTTATCTCTGCACTTGCCTGTTTTATTCTCTCAAAGTAATATATCTCAATATCAAGATACTTTTTAAGAAGTCATTATGCCGTTTGTGATTGCGTTACTCGCCCCGGTGTTTTGGGGGACCACCTATGCACTGGTAAGTCTTTACTTACAGGATATGTCGCCCTACTGGGTGGCGGTTTGGCGCGCGCTGCCTGCGGGCATATTGTTGCTGATGCTGCGACCACGTTTACCGACACTGGCATGGTCTAAATTAAGCTTGCTGGCATTTTGTAATATTGGCGCCTTCTTTGCGCTGCTGTTTATTGGCGCCTATCGGCTACCGGGTGCCGTCGCGGGCACGCTGGGGGCGACATTGCCATTAATCTTTTTGATCCTCGCTTGGCTGAACGATAAAAAACGCCCGGGGATGAAGTGGTTACTGCTCGGTTTGATGGGCCTCGCAGGAGTGATTTTATTGCTTAATCCTTCGGCGGATCTCGACCCGATTGGTGTCCTGTGTATGCTGAGCGCGACAACGTTGATTGCCTTTTCTTCCCGTTGGATGCAGCGCTGGGATGTGGGCGATTTTTTAGTGCTGACCGCTTGGCAATTACTCTTGGGGGGATTGATGTTGATCCCGCTGGCTTGGTTTATGGCGGGGCCGCCACAGATACCGAATATGGATGTGGTTCCCTCGTTAATCTGGTTGGCTACCGCCAATACCGCGGTGGCTTATTGGGCTTGGCTGTGGTCAATGCGAAATTTAGGGCCAGAAATCATGGGGATGGTGGCTTTAGTCAATCCCGTGGTTGCCGTATCATTAGGCGTATTGATTGTGGGTGAAGCCTTAGATATGCGCCAGTGGGCAGGGATTTTAGTGATTTTACTGTCGCTACTGCTGATGAAGTTGCCGCAAAACTTGAGGTGGAATCCCTTAAAAGCGAGGGGTTAAATGCTAAAACACTTAGACTTAAACTTACTGCCCGTACTGGAAATTCTCCTCGAGGAGCAGAGTGTCACGGCCGCAGCGGCACGGCTGCATTTAAGTCAGTCGGCTGTGAGTAAGCAATTGACTCGCCTGCGCGAAGTGTTTGATGACCCCTTATTCGAGCGCACCGCCTACGGGCTAAAGCCGACGCCCAAGGCGTTGTCGCTGGCGCCCGACTTACGCCAATGCTTACAGCAATTAGCGCAATTTACTCGGCCCGATAGTTTTGAGCCCGCCTTAAGCCAAAGACAATTTCGAATGCATCTGGTCGAAACCACCTATTCGCTGACCTTTCCACATTTTATGCCTTCGCTATTGGTGCAGGCGCCCGGTGTGAGCATCAATTGCCAAACCTGGCGGCTCGATACCATGGACAGATTGCTGCGTTGCGATATCGACTTGGCTATTGGCTGCCGCGAATGGGATGAACGTTCGCCCATGCATGTAAACCATATTCCGGACGATATCCATTATGTTGAATTGGTTCAGGATTACATAGTGTGTCTGATGCGCAGTGACCATCCTGCACTATCGCAGGAATGGAATCTCGATACCTTTTTAAGCTATCGCCAATTACAGGTCGCCTTTGGTGGCTTGGAATATTGGTTGTTAGACGATGTGCTGCAAATCCAAGGGCGTAAACGGGATATTGCGGTGAATATGACCGACTTCCAGAGTGCGCTGGCCCTGTGTGAGCAAAGCGATTTGATTCTCTGCGCTCCTTCCCGTTATGCCTTAGCGGTCATGAAGTCATTTGATCTTAAGTATTTACCTTCACCCATTAAGCTGATCCCCGGCGCTTACCTGCTGATGTGGCATAAGCATTTTGAACACGACCTTAGCCATAAATGGTTGCGAGAACTGATTATCGACAATGTCCGTGCCTCACTGCCTAACATCAGTGCTAAGCCAAGCCTGTAACTTGGGCAGAATCGTCTGACCATCCGCCAGCCCTTGGTGATATACGGCGGTCACTTTATCGATATTGCGGTCAAGTCGTGAGAGATTAAGTGGTGCAGCAGGGCGGACCACAAAGGTATGGCCGCTGGCAACACTCTGGGTGAGTTCCTCGAGGGAGTGGTTATAACGTTGGTGGCGTACTTTGAGCGCAGCGGCCACTGCTGGATATGTTTGATAACGCTTGCGAGCTAACCAATTGAACTTCATCGGCGATTTTCGATAGTTTGCGTCCTGAGTCAGGATCACCACCTGCCGCTTATAGCCCTCTTGCTGCGCCTTCGCTACCGGAATGGGCGCGGCGATACCGCCATCGAGGTAGGTTTGGTGGTTTATCCGATAGGGATTGGCCATAAAAGGCAGGCTAGAGGAGGCGATCAGCACGTCGAGCAATTTATCGTGCTCCTGAAAATCGGCCATGCCAAAGTAATCGGTTTGTCCTGTCTGGCAGTTAAACGCCCCGACTTTAAACTCGGTTCCGCTACCTAAAAAGGTTTTAAAATCAAAAGGCAGTAACTCATAGGCCATGCGCTTATAGGTAAAGTCGGTGTTGACATAATTGCCCGTGGTCAACCAGTGGCGTAGCCCCATATAGCGCTTATCCCGCAGATATTGCTGCTGAATTTGTAAATTACGGCCAAATTGGCGTGAAACATAAGAAGCGGGATAAATCGCCCCCGCCGATACACCTATCACATAGGGGAAGTGCAATTGTTGCTGCAAAAAGGCATCTAACACGCCGGCGGTATAAATTGCCCTCAGGCCGCCGCCCTCTAACACTAAGGCCACATCTTGCATTACGTTACTACTGCTTAATCAAATGGATAAAACAGCATACTCTAACTCACCTGATAAATGAAACGCATGCCTACGAGTGCTTAGGCGGGTATGGCTAATCTCGGTGTGCGCTCGCAGGCGCTGGACAGAGTTAGTGATGCTGGGCTTGGGTTAAAATCCATCTGGCTAAAATATTGGCTAAGGGCTGCGATGGCTTCTTTCACTTTGGCGGGCTGTTTATCCCGCGCCGAGGTCACGCTATAAACACTGTAGGTGCGTAGCGACCATTCGGGTAAAAGTGTTACCAGTTGGCCAGATGCAAGGTATTGATACACTTCGGGTTCTGGCAATACGGCATAGCCCAATCCATCGAGGGTGAGTTGGATCAGCGTCTGCATATTATTGACGTTGATGCGCTGGGCTGAGAGTTCGACTCGCTCTTGAGTCTGTGAATGGGTTAAAAACTCGGGCTTAGCATAGCTGTGGCTAATACGGTTGAACCCTTGTAACTCGTGAGGATGCTGTAGGCTATGATGCTGGGGAATATAGCTCGGAGCGGCGCACAGCAGCATGCGCCAATCTGCCAAGGGGCGAGCGATAAGGTTCGAATCCGACAGCGGGCCGATGCAAATTGCCAGATCGATTCCTTCATTAACTATATCAATTGGGCCGTCCTGCAATTGCAGATTGAGACTGATCTGTGGATGGGCTGCCAACAAGTGCGCTAATGGTTGGCTGAGTAAACCGCTGCCAAAGCCGACTGGGGCGGCAATTTTAAGCTCCCCCGAAGGCGTGCCCTTTAATGCATGCAGCTGTTGTTCGGCGCTTTCTACTATTTTTATGATTTTAATGCAGTTTTCATAGAATAACGTTCCCGCCTCTGTGAGTGTGAGGTGGCGGGTATTACGGTGAAACAGACTAATTCCCATATCCATTTCAAGCTTGGCGACTTGTTGGCTCACCGCCGATGAACTCAGATTAAGCTGTGTTGCCGCAGCGCTCATCGAGCCTTTTTCCGCGATGGCGGCAAACACGATCATGCCCTTGACCATATTTCTATTCATTCTTAAGCAACTCTTACAAGTGATTACTCAAAGTCTAACTTGAGCCGATTGTAACATAGGGATACATTGGCGTATTGAAAATTATTATCATTTACAAACGGTCAAGGGAGATTTGTTGGTTATGTTGTTACGTCGTAAAAAGATCCTCGCACAGCTAGTTTCTGCCGCATTATTGCTACCAGCCACTCAGGCTTTGGCGGATGCCGCACTCGATCAAGACAAGATGATGGAAAGAATTGTCGTCACCGCATCGGGCTTTGAGCAGCAAGTGCGTGACGCGCCGGCATCGATTAGCGTGATTACCCGTGAGGATCTCGATACTCGTTTTTACCGTGATTTAACCGACGCAATGTTAGAGGTGCCCGGCGTGGTGGTGACTGGTGGTGCCGACCGTCGGGACATTAGTCTGCGGGGCATGGGCAGCCAATACACGCTGATTTTAGTTGATGGTAAGCGTCAGTCTTCCCGCGAAACCCGCACCAACAGTGATGGTCCTGGTGTTGAAGGCGCTTGGACGCCGCCGCTCGCCGCAATCGATAGGATTGAAATTGTCCGCGGCCCCATGTCATCGCTTTATGGCTCTGACGCCATTGGTGGGGTGATCAACATCATTACCCGTAAAGTGCCCAATGAGTGGCAGGGGGAACTGCGCCTCGACACCACGCTGCAGGAAAAGTCGGCCTCGGGCAATGTGTATCAGGGCAACTTTTTTGTGAACGGTGGCTTGATTAAAGATCTGCTCGGCGTGCAGTTATACGGCCAATATACCCAGCGTGAAGAAGATAATATCTACGGTGGTTACCGAGGCCGTGATGCGGATAATCTCACCGCCAGATTTGCCCTTACGCCGAATCAAGACCATGACATCATGTTGGAAGTCGGTATCGCCAACCAAGAGTTGGATAGCACCTTAGGGAAAACCGTTGCGCCATTAGCGCCGGGGGCCAGTTGTGGCCGCAGTGGTTGCCCTGCATCGTCGACAACCGAGTATGAAAACAGCACGATTTCGCTATCTCACACCGGACGTTGGGACTTTGGCACCTCGGATACTTATATCAAGCACGAAGTGTACGATAACAAGTCCCGCAAGATGAAAATCAAGAATACCGATGCTCAAACCAGTGTGATCGCCACCCTAGGTGAAAGCCATACCGCCACCTTTGGTGCTGCTTTCAATTATCAAGATCTCACCGATGAAACTGGCAATCAGGTCAGTGACTTAACCGATATTAGTCGCCGTCAATGGTCGGTGTTCTCAGAGGATGAATGGCGTATTGTCGATAATTTTGCCTTAACCTTGGGCCTGCGTTTAGACGATGATGAAAACTTTGGTGACCACCTTAGTCCACGGATTTATGGTGTTTGGGGGCTGACCGAGCACACTACCTTAAAAGGCGGTGTGTCGACGGGCTTTCGGGCGCCGAGCCTAAGGCAAACCGTGCCAGATTGGGGGCAGGTGAGCCGAGGCGGCAATATGTATGGTAATCCGGATTTACAACCCGAAACCTCTGTGAACTATGAGTTAGGCATTTACACGGATTTGACCGATTCCATCACGGCCAGTGCTGGTGTGTTCTATAACGAGTTTGAGGACAAGATCACCCGTGTCGCTTGCCCTGCGACTCAATGTACTGATGGGCCGAATCAGTTTGGTTCCGACCCAACCACCTATGTGAATATCGATGAGGCAGTCACCCAAGGGGTTGAGCTGAGTATCGACTATAAAATCCTCAGCAACTTGGCGCTCACGGGTAACTACACTTATACCGATTCGGAGCAAAAAACGGGCGCTTACAAAGGGAGTCCATTGAACCAGCTACCTAAACATCTGGTGCAATTGTCGGTTAACTATGAGCCGATAGATAAGTTAAGCACTTGGCTGCGGGTTAACTATCGTGGTGAAGAGAGCCAACCAACCACAGGGCCTTCCTCAAGCAGTTTGATTGCGCCGTCCTATACGCTGTTAGATTTAGGGGCCAACTATCGCGTTAACGACAGCATTAAGTTCAGCGCAGGTATCTATAACGCCTTCGATAAAGAGATTACTCAAGATGAGTACGGCTATATTGAAGATGGTCGCCGTTACTGGTTAGGTATGACCTATAGTTTTTAGCCGCGCTTAAAATTAGTCGCTTAATACAAAAAGCCAGCTTTTAGCTGGCTTTTTCGATTATTCAAAATCCGGTTTACGGATAAATAGGATGCTGAGATCCTGCGTTGGCGTGAATTGTTTTTGCTGAAACTCAAAGGTGAGTGGATCGGTTTTTTTTAGTTCACCATCAAAACACAAACTGACGAGATCAGTCGGTTGGGATTTTTTCAGCGTCAGTTTAAAGTCCTTAATCGCTCCTTGCCAGTTATTGGCCGTGACCAAAATATAGCTAAGGTGGCTCCATTCCACGCCATATTCAACATCTTCGCCGTCTTGTTTAACGACGAGATTACGCTTCCGAATACCTTGCTTGGCGCTTTCATCTAAACAGGCAAGTTCAGTGTAAGTATCGATAATACTATTGGCAGTATCGGGGATGCCTGTTGAGAGGCTAGGCGTGTAACTGTGGCTGATGGAGACAGATTGGCCCGCGGGAAAGGTTTGCTGCCACACAAAGTAATCACTTAGGGTAAAGGCGATTTGTTGGTCCTCATCCAACCATTGACTGGGGAGCGCAGGTTTGCCCTTGGGGACTTTGCTATATTCGGCAAAATAGGCGACTTCCTCTACACCCCAGCCGAGTTTTTTAAGCTCGGCAGAAATATCGGTTTTATCGGCAAGTTGGGCGACGAGCCTGTGCTCGGTTGGCTGGGTTTTGCCATTCACTTTTAGGGTGAAGTTATCGATGCTGCTGTGATCGGCGGAGCCAAAAAACATCGGCGGCATAGGGAAGGCGATGGGGACGATAAGATCCTGCGAACTGGTGTTGGTAAACACATAATCGACCCTGATTTCGGCCTCGCTGATAAAGAGTGACTCTTTGTCCATACTGATATGCGGCTGATATTTAAGGGTGATTGAACCATTGGCATCACCAAAACTGCTGTCGTTGGCAAAAACCGATGTGCTAAATAACAACGCGGTTAGAGTGCAAGCTAAGATGCGTAAATAAGATGGCATAAATATCTCAACGAATTGGAAATCAAAAGATTATTGATGGCGTGCAAGTTCGATGGCTGCGGCAATAGCATTGCGTGCTTGCGGGCTGTTTTTCCAGCAAGTGGTGCGTAACATGCTAGCGACGAGGTTGGCGATATCCTCGACCTCATGCTCGGCCAACTGCGCAAGTGAGCTAATACCGATTTCTTCAAAGCGTTTAATGACAGTCGGGCCAACGCCCTTAACGGCGAGTAGTGCTTGTTTTTCTTGATCAGTAAAACCCATAACGAATACTCCTTTATTACTGGGTTGGTCACGAATGCGAATAAACCGAGGCAAGAGTAGCGCGAAATCACCTTAACAAAAAGGCCCATAAAGGGCCTTTAGTGGTTTTACTCTTGCTTACATATCGCAGGGTTTGAGCGGTTTACGCAATTGCGCGCGCACGTTATCCATGCCAGCGTAGAACTCTTTCATCATTAACAGACCCATCATCTTGCCGTTATCTGTGATGATCAGATTATCGGGATCGGTGGGGTCGTTCTTGATGGCGCCAATCAGCTTCATCGAGGTCATTTCCTTAAACAGGGCTGTGTCTAAGTTAACGCCAAAGGTTTCGCGGAAATATTTGCGCGACAGGCGACCGGAGAACATCCCCAGCAGGAATCGATATTGCATCACATCTTTTTTGTTGTAGTTCTTCTGTTGCTCGACGCCCATCTTGCCTGCGGCGATCCGCTCTTGGTATTTACGTAGCGAGAAGGTGTTAACGTATAAAGTGTCGTTCAAAAAGCTAAAGGAGCCTGAACCCACCCCTAAATACTCATCGTAGTCGATTACATATTCATCAAAACCTTCGTCATTTGCTTTACCAAATGCCCATGCAGATAACTGATTATATTGACCATTTAAGCTGTTTAAGATCTGGCGATATTGGTTGGCCATATCTGCTTGTGGTGCGGCGAGCTTGCCTTTAACACTCTTACGCGTTTGGTGCGTAATCATCAGTGGATAGGTGGTGATCTGTCTTGGGTCGAGGCGCGAGGCCATATCTAAGTCGTGCTGGATCACTTCATCGGTTTGACCGCGGAAGCCAAAAATCAGGTCGACGTTGATAATGGGGAACAGCTCTTTAGCCGCCATGATCTTGTCGAAGGTTTGTTGACCTGTGCCGAATTTTTCGAGGCGGTCGGTCATTTTTAAAATGTCATCGTTAAAGCTTTGTACGCCGATGGACATACGATCCACTAAGCCCTTGAGTTGCTTAAAGCCTGGGCTGTCTAAATGCTGTGGATCCGACTCGCAAGACACTTCTTTAATGCTTGGGAATAAGGTCTTGGCATGCTCAATCGTACGGGCGAGTTCGTCTTCTAATACTGTGGTGGTACCGCCGCCAATGTACATAGATTCAAAGTCATAGCCTAAGGCTTTGACCATCTCCATCTCTTTACGTAGGGAGATAAAGTAAGCGCGCGCCTTGTCTTCCTTAAACATAAAACGATGGAAGGTGCAGTAAGAACACAAGGTATGGCAGAAGGGCACATGGGCATAAAGCATGTACTTTTTGCCTTCGACTGGAGCGGGCATGATGTCGGCGGAGAGCGTATCAAGGCGAAGATTCTTATCGACATAATACTGCATGACTCGTTCCATCGAGCTGAGCATCCAGTTAGGGACGGTAATATTCGCTTGATAAGGCGTTGCGATCGCGCCGCTGAGCGTTTGAATAACTGAAGACATAACGATTCCTATCTGAGAGTGCTAACCGTAAACACCAAAATTGCTTTAGGTAATTCACGACCACCTAGCGCAATTAGACTACCTCGTATGGAGTAAATAAAACGTGAACTGGTTATAAGTTACGGTTTCCTAACAAGGAAATCACGGGCTTTTTGTTAAGCAGATCATGTTTTAGTAAACATAGATGCATATTTACTGAGGTTTTTGGCTCTTTGTTATTGAATTTGAGCGATTAACTTAAGAGCTCAATCGAAAGGCTGAAATGATTAAAAGTTGAGGTTCTTACTTGTGGACGCTTTGGCTTGTGCTGAGGGAGTCAGGCTGTCATTATCCCTGCTGACATTGCTCAATCTCCTCAAATCGCCTGAAATCTTGGAGGATCCCCATTGGTTAATATCAACCGCTTTTTTCCGCTATTTGCCTTACTCGGGGCGGGTACGGCGTATTTGATGCCAGCATGGTTTAGCGGATTAAAAACCATCATAGTGCCGTTGCTGGTGGTGATTATGTTATCCATGGGATTGACCTTAGATTTGCGGGATTTTGCCAATGCATTTAAGCAGAAACGCGCCGTTATCACAGGTTTAATCTTGCAATTTACCCTAATGCCCTTAAGTGCCTTAGCCATCAGTTTGCTATTAGGGCTCAATCGGGAGTTGACCATAGGCATGGTGCTGGTGGGGAGCGTGGCAGGTGGCACGGCATCGAACGTGATCTGCTATTTGGCCAAGGGCGATGTCGCCTTATCTATCACTATGACGGCGCTATCCACCTTAGCGGGTGTGGTGCTCACACCATTGATTATTGAGCTATTAATCGGCGAGATGGTCGCCATTCCTTTAATGGATATGCTAGTCAGCCTCGTTAAAATCGTGCTTATTCCTGTGACTGTGGGTGTGGTATTGAATCATTTCTTTAAACCGCAGGTGGCTAAACTTGCCCCCGCATTACCCATCATTTCCATCGTGGCGATTGTGCTGGCCATCAGCATTATTGTGGCCTTAAATGCGGGGCAATTTGCGCAGGTGGGGCCTGTGATTTTACTCGCGGTGTTTCTACATAATGGCTTAGGACTCGCCTTGGGTTATACCTGTTGCCGCTTGCTCGGCTTTAACCATACAGTGTGTAAAACCATTTCGATTGAGGTGGGGCTGCAAAACTCTGGTCTCGCGACCGCTCTGTGTATCAAGTTTTTTAGCCCACTCTCCGCCGTCCCCAGCGCGATTTTCTCAATTTGGCATAATCTCTCAGGCGCCATGCTGGCAGGATATTGGGCGAGCCGAGTACAGAAACAGGCAGATGTATTGAAATAATTCCTGTAATGGTAGCGCTCGATTTATGGATTGATAAGGCGAGAGTTACTGAGGGAAGATTTTTGCTCTGATTAGGGAAAACTTTGGTATCTATTGCGTTTAACCTCGGGACGAACAAGCAGAATATCAACTGCATTCAAAAAGATTTGTACCCGCGGAATAACCGTCCGACGCCAGTGTTGGTCATGAATTTACGACTGACTATTAGCTTCACGACTATCACTTCATTCAGTAAGCATGTGATCGAAACCCTTATCGCCAATACAGGACAAAAATATGGCCACTAGGCGCTTAATTGGACGTTATATAAATCCACCACGACACAGGTAGTAGGCTGATTGATATAAAGAAAGTTGCAATTCGAAATTGATGACTATTAGAGGGAGGAATTCCGACCATTAGTACTAACCAGCCTAATATGGATGCAATTCCTAAAAATAAATTGCTTATCGATAGTGATAGGTTGCCAATAATGATCCCCATGAACACTCCTATCGCTAGGTACATCAATTTTGCTTTTGAAATATCACCCATGGTTTCCGTGTTTCCGCTAATCCTCCTATTAGCAACTTAGAATATAGGCAGAAACAGAAGAACGCTATAGGGTGACTGCTTAAGTCTTTGTGGCCGAATATCTGTAGATATAAAGTTATTGTAACTGACTTATCTTATTAACACTTAAAGTGTTTTTCCTTTCAATACCTAATGTATTTGCGTTATATCACAAAGTGATTTGTTGAATGTAAATGATATCGATTATCAATTGCGGTTAAGGTTGTTTTAAGATAAATTGTCGGCATTTTTAGTTAATACCTTTTTATCAATGAGTGCCGTCGAGGTTTTTATGGAATGCAGGGCGTTTAACAAAAGTGTAATTGCTGCAATGGTTTCGAGCTTACTAATATCGTCAGCTTATGCGGGCGTGGATGCAGAATCTTCAGAACCGATTGAAAAAATTACTGTTTATGGCGAAAAAATTGAGCGTAGCCTGAAGGATACGACGTCATCTATTTCAGTGATTGATAAGGAAACCCTCGATAGCGGCCAATACCAATCAACCTCAAGTGCCTTATCTGAGGTGCCGAACGTGGTGGTGTTATCCGGCTCTGTGCCCGATATTCGTGGGGTTTCTGGTAATGGTTCGGCCTCCGGATTTAACTCTTTCACCGGTGGGGCTCGTGCGCGGGTATCAACCTTAGTCGATGGTGTGGCGGAGCCTTTTGTTGCTGATCTTACTGGTGATACTGGGCTGTGGGATATTCAACAAATTGAGGTTTTCCGCGGTCCGCAATCGACGATTAATGGTCGTAACAGCATTGGCGGTACGGTATTTATTAAAACCGAAGATCCGACCTTCGATTGGCAGGGCGCGGCTCGCGTGGGTTATCGCAATCAAGATAACTTTATCGACAGTGCAGTGATGCTCTCAGGCCCCATCCTCGATGATGAGTTAGCATTTAGGGTGAGCGGGCAAAATGTGACGGGCGAAACCTACAATAAAGGCTTGGAATACGAGACGAATCCCGCCACATTTGATCAAAATGAACTCATTACCAATCGCTGGCGCGGCAAATTTTTGTGGCAACCGAGCGCAATTGAAGACCTAAAAGTGCTCTACAGCTTTTCATACAATGATGAGAAAGGTGACTCAGGACGTAACTATTTTACCGGTGACGATCCATGGGCATATAAGCCGATTTCCCAACGTTATATCGAGACTAAATCGACAACTCACTCAGTGAAAGTGGATTATGACCTCGGGGAAGGGCAAGCCCTCGATCTGATTGTCGCCTATATGGATTACGATTGGGGCTTTGAAACCTATGAGCCTCTCGTGACCGCCCAGCAATATGTTGATATGGAGGACAAGAGTTATACCGTAGATGGCAAATATAGCTTTGGCCTTAAAGACAAAGATTTCAACGGTTTTGTTGGTTTAGCCTATTTTAAACGTAGCCAAGATTTTGGTAGTACTGGCAGCTCAATCTATAGTGGTGATGACAGCACTAAGTCAGCCTCCGTTTATGGTGAAGTCACCTATGGGCTCGCCGACTCGCTCTGGATTACTGTTGGTGGCCGCGTGATGCGTGAGGAGCAATTACGTAACTTCAACATGCGCTATCAAGGTAGTCTACTTGAGGAAAAACTCGATGACGCCAATACCGTTACCCTGCCGAAGTTAGTACTGCAATACGCGCTGAATGATAATACCACCTTAGCGGCCAGTGTTCGTCGTGGTTATAATTCGGGTGGTGGCGCGCTGTCTTTGGTGGAAAGTGAGTATTACTACTACGATGAGGAGTTTGTAAATACCTATGAACTGAGTAGCCGTAGCGTATTTGCCAATGGCGATGTCAACTTAAGTGCTAATATCTTCTACAACGATTTTGATGGTTATCAAGCGTCTAATAGCGCTCGCAAAATTACCAATATCGATAAAGCCGTCAGTTACGGTATTGAAGCCGAATTCAGTGCCATGTTAACTGAAAACTGGCAGTTTATTTCGGGCGTAGGTTTACTCGATAGCGAAATCAAGCAAGCCGACCCTAGCTATGGGGATATTATCGGTAATCAGTTGAACTCAGCCCCGCACATTACTGCTAATGCCGGATTCAAGTATTGGATGAATGATGCGTTTTCTTTCGGTTTTTCAGGCAACTATGTTGGCGAGTATTTTGCGGATATTAATAATACCGAATCTAGAATAGCAGGTGATTATGTTGTTGCGCGTGTGAGCCTTGATTATCAAACCGATAGCTGGAGAGTTAGCGGCTTTGTCAACAACCTGTTTGATGAGCAAGCGTTGACGGTAAATGAACCCGCCAGCCGCAGTTACCCCGATGGTTATGCCGCGATTATCGACCCCAGAAATATCGGTGTCTCTGTGATGTATCGCTTCTAATCACTCGAGTTAACGCACTTATTTTTCCCATAAAAAAACCTCCACAATATGCTGTGGAGGTTTTTTATTTTCAGCGACTTTTACTCTTTATATTTCAACGTGCCGTTAGCTTTGATTTCGTCGTACCACAGGTTGTGGTGTTGGGTTGCCCAGTTTTCATCACAATAACCAGACACCATACACTCCATACCGCCTTCTGACATTACCGTTGCCATGAAGATATGCACGATAGAGAAAGCACAGATCACGATGGCGCTCACTGAGTGCAATACCAGCGCGATTAAGCTTAAGGTGCGGCTTGGTTCGAAAAGATTTGGGAACAGTAACAACATGCCAGATGCTGAAATGATTAACCCGAACAGGGCAAAGGCCCAGAACCACATTTTTTCACCGGCGTTGGCAAAGCCTGCATCAGGGTGTTTACCTTTGAATGGACCAAAGTTGATGTAACCACCAACAACCAGAAACCACTTCACGTCGTACATTTTTGGCAGCTGGTTCTTCGCCCATAACACTGTCATCAATGCCCAGCCGATCATAAACGGAATCGCCATCACATCATGGATTTGCTTAGCGCCATAGACGATAGCTTCCCAGATGCCTTCGCCCAACCAAGGTTGGAAGAAGAAGCGACCTGCTAATAAGGTTAAGCCCGTTAATATCAATAGTAAGCACGGAATCGCACCTAACCAGTGAATAGAAACGTCGAATTTAGACCAGCGATGCACTAACTTGCCTGAAAAACCATGGTGCAGCTTAGAAATGCCGTTCACCTTGATAAATAAGACAAAGATAATGATCATGCCGAATAGCGCTGCCATTAAAGCCGGCGCTAACCAGTCGCTACGCAGCTCCAACACCCGTAGATCATAAGTATTGATCGGCTGTGCGTGGAACTCGCTTTGTGAGGTAGTGTATCCCGTCGCGCCATCCTTCAGCTGTGCCCAAATTTGGGCATCAGAGGCTTGAGGTTGGATCGCCTGTCCATCACCACCATTGGCTAGACACACGGCACTAAATAGCAGTGCTATGGCTAAACCTATGTGTTTGAACCATTTGTTCATCATACATCCTCTCTCGCTTAGTGGCGCCTGCAAGCAGGCACCAAGCTAAGTCTGTGGACAGATCCTGTGACCTGAATTAATTCCAAGCCGCGTTTTTAGCACCACGGTAAGCCACGCGCTCACGGAAGATGTTCGAAACAACTTCTGCATCACCCGCTAATAAGGCTTTAGTGGCGCAGAGTTCTGCGCACATTGGCAGTTTGCCTTCAGCAATACGGTTTGAACCGTACTTCTGGCGCTCTGCCTCTGAGTGGTTTTCTTCTGGGCCACCGGCACAGAAGGTACATTTATCCATCTTACCGCGGCTACCAAAGGCACCTTTTTTCGGGAACTGTGGTGCGCCAAATGGGCAGGCGTACAAGCAGTAACCACAACCGATACAGGCATCTTTGTTATGTAGCACAATGCCGTCATCGGTTCTGTAGAAGCAGTTTGCTGGGCAAACCGCCATACATGGTGCATCTGAGCAATGCATACAGGCGACAGAGATTGATGCC
Source organism: Shewanella sp. DNRA4 (assembly GCF_012843185.1). NCBI lineage: Bacteria > Pseudomonadati > Pseudomonadota > Gammaproteobacteria > Alteromonadales > Shewanellaceae > Shewanella > Shewanella sp. DNRA4. The sequence goes on along the minus strand of NZ_JABAIP010000004.1, from coordinate 15,188 downwards.
TCACCTGGTTGACCATCGTTGATGGTTACCACGCGGCGGCGTTGGATACCCCACTCGAGAGCGGAGTCGTTTTCGTTTTTACATGCGGTGACACAGCCGTTACATTCGATGCAGCGCTTGGTATCACACAAAAATTTCATTGTAGCCATAGTGGCAATTCTCCTAGCTTAAGCTGCACTTACGCTTTAACGATCTGACAGAGCGACGCTTTGGTTTCCTGCATTTGGGTCACAGGGTCATAACCATAGGTCAGTGCTGTGTTACAGGATTCACCGATAACGTAAGGCACTGTGCCCTCAGGGTAGTTAGGCGCTAAGCTTTCGCCGTGCATCACACCCGCAAAGTGGTAAGGCATAAAGGTCACACCTGGTTTAACGCGTGGCGTTACCATGGCTTGTACTTTAATGCGGCCACCTTCGGCGCCCTCTAACCATACAAACTCACCGTTGCGGATACCGCGGTCGGCAGCGTCGCCTGGGTTGATTTCAACAAACATTTCCTGTTGAAGCTCAGCCAGCCATGGGTTAGAACGAGATTCTTCACCACCACCTTCATATTCCACTAAACGACCAGAGGTCAGTACTAATGGATATTTACCGCTGAAGTCTTTCTCTTGGATTGACTTGTACAGTGTTGGTAGACGATGAACTTGCATATCGTCGTAGGTTGGGTACTTAGCGACTAAGTCACGGCGTGCGGTGTATAACGGCTCGCGGTGCACAGGTACTTGGTCTGGGAAGGTCCAAACGATACAGCGGGCTTTGGCGTTACCAAATGGGATACAACCGTGCTTAATTGCCACGCGCACGATACCGCCTGACAGGTCAGTCTTCCAGTTTTTACCTTCGGCTTCGGCTTTTTCCTCGGCAGTCAGATCATCCCACCAACCCAATTGCTTGAGCATATCGGCAGTAAACTCAGGATAACCATCTTGGATTTCCGCACCCTTAGAGTAAGTGCCATCCGCCAAAATGCTTTGACCGTTGTATTCAACACCATAACGAGCACGGAAGTTACCGCCGCCGTCTTTTACGTGTTTGGCTTGGTTATACAGAATTTGGGTACCAGGGTGTTTCGCCTCTGGTGTACCCCAACATGGCCAAGGTAAACCGTAGGTTTCGCCCTTCGCAGGACCCCCTGCGGCTTCAAGCGTTTTATTGCTGAAGGTGCCCCAGTTTTGGGTGTGCAACTTGATACGCTCTGGGCTTTGACCTGTCATACCAATAGTCCACATACCGCGGTTAATTTCGCGAGTAATGTCTTCGATTACTGGTAAGCCGTTTTCTTTGGCGATGCGTTTAGTGTACTGCTCGTCGATACCGAGTTTTTGCGCTAAACGGTACATGATTTCGATGTCGGTTTTTGACTCGAATAAAGGTTGGATAACCTGCTCACGCCATTGGATAGAACGGCCTGAGTTAGACACTGAACCTTGTGTTTCAAACTGAGTCGCAGCAGGTAACAGATATACGCCATTCTTACGACGGTGCATAACACCTGCCATTGTTGGGAATGGGTCGACAACGACGACTGTATCCATCTTGTCTAAGGCATCACGCACTTCACGTTGACGGGTTTCAGTGTTGACCGATTGACCCCAGAAGAAGGCCATACGGATATTGTCTTTCTGTGCCAGTTTGCTCTTGTCTTCTAACACGCCATCGTGCCAGCGAGAACAAGGAATACCTGGAGTGGTCATTGGATCTTTGCCTAAGTAGGCGTTTTGATCGAAACGGCTCTTCACCCATTCCATATCCAGATCCCACACGTGGGTCCAGTGAGTCCAAGCCGCAGAGGTTAAACCGTAGTAACCTGGTAAGTTATCGAATAACAGACCTAAGTCAGTCGCACCTTGTACGTTATCGTGACCACGGAAAATGTTAGTACCGCCGCCAGATACGCCCATGTTGCCTAAGGCTAATTGCAGAATACAGTAAGCACGAGTGTTAGCGTTACCGACGTGATGCTGAGTACCACCCATACACCAAATTACAGTACCAGGACGATTATCGGCCATCAGTTTAGCGGCTTGATAAACCACTTCTTCGCTTACGCCAGTGATATCCGCCACTTCTTTTGGCGGGAATTTTTTCACTTCTCTGCGGATACTTTCCATCTCGAATACGCGATGTTTGATAAAGGTTTTATCTTCCCAACCGTTTTCGAAAATGTGCCATAACATACCGTAGATAAACGGAATATCAGTACCAGGACGAATTGCACAGTGCAGATCTGAGTGCGCTGCAGTGCGAGAGAAACGTGGATCAACGACGATGATTTTCGCGTTGTTTTTCTCTTTAGCGATCAGAATGTGTTGCATTGAAACCGGATGCGCTTCCGCTGGGTTTGCCCCGATCAGGAAGATAGCATTGGCATTCTGAATATCGTTGAAAGAGTTAGTTTGCGCACCGTAACCCCAAGTGTTAGCAACACCGGCTACCGTGGTAGAGTGACAAATACGAGCAGAGTGGTCGACGTTGTTTGTGCCCCACATGGCCGCCAGTTTGCGGTACATATAGCAGCCTTCGTTAGAAAACTTAGCGCTACCCATGAAGTACACTGAGTCTGGGCCAGATTCTTTACGAATGTTGAGCATTTGGTCGCCCACTTCGTTAATCGCATCTTCCCAAGAGATTTTTTTCCACTTGCCATCAACCAATTTCATTGGGTATTTCAGGCGTTTTTCACCGTGGCCATGCTCACGCAGTGCAGCACCTTTAGCGCAGTGACCGCCGGCGTTGAATGGGTGATCAAATGCGGGTTCCTGACCTGTCCATACACCGTTTTGTACTTCGGCATATAGACCGCAACCGACGGCACAGGCACTACAAATCGTACGTTTAACTTCGATAGGCGCATCGTGCGGTACATCTTTGGCTTCTGCGCGGCGCATCATGCCAGTACCCATCAGAGAAGCGGCTGCGATACCACCGGTAGCAATACCAGCTTGCTTCATAAATTGACGACGGCTAATGCCTAACGTCGGTTTGTCGGCCACTTTGGCGACATCGGACTTGCGAGTTAACTTCATCGCTGACTTCTCCTAGATTAGCTACGCAGGCTATCGTAATAGCTGATAATGTGCGCAGTTTCGTGGTAACCCTTAGGTTCTTTAGTTGTTACCTTGCTGCTCTCGCTGGCTTGGGCTGCACTGATGCCGGTAGCGGCAATTGCGGCGCCGGCTACGCTGCCAACGGTGAGTGCTTTAAGCAAAGAACGGCGAGTTAAATCGCTAGGTTGTTGCTTCATGCTGACTCCTGAAATAGGGGTTATGGTTCTTGGGATGGCGCGACTTTTCGAGGAGTGGTGCTTGTTATCAAAAAGTGAAGATTAGAGGTGAAAAAGATAATAAAATCATCTTGCTTGCCGTTAATCATCGCGCGTGACGGCAATATAGTAGGAAAAGATTGAGTAGGATTTGATCTAGAACAGTTTGCGGTAACAGAAGATGATACGCCAATCCAAAAGCGTTAACTTGCTCATGCTTTGGCGGTTTATTTGAGATGACAAAAATGCCCGATTTCTACTTCAAAACAAAATGTTTGTTAATAAGTTGTTGGTTTGGTTTGGATAAAAAAACACCCCGCAGTGCGAGGTGTTTTTATCGGGTTAAGTATAACCCCTTGCGTTAGTCTTTATAACGCAAACTGCCGTTGGCTTTGATTTCGTCATACCACAGGTTGTGATGCTGGATAGCCCAGTTTTCATCACAATAGCCTGACTTCATGCACTCCATACCACCTTCACTGAGCACAGTTGCCATCCAAATATGCACAATAGTAAAGGCAATCAGGATAACGGCACTGATCGAGTGGATCAGCAGCGCGCCCATCGAGGCTTCACGGGGTAGGTCTAAGCCGGGTAATACCAACATGATGCCAGACACACTGATAAACAGCCCGAATAGGGTCAGTGTCCAGAACCACATTTTCTCACCGGCGTTGGCAAAACCACTGTCAGGGTGTTTACCTTTGAATGGGCCAAAGTTGATATAGCCACCGACCACTAAGAACCATTTAAGATCGTACATCTTAAAGGTTTGAAGTGGCATCCATTTCACTACGCAGACAATCCACGCCATGATAAAGACGGGGCCAGCCCAGTCATGTACAGTTTTACTACCGTAGATCAGTGGTGCCCAGATATCTGGCCCAAGCAGTTCCTGCACGACATGCTTACCGAGCATAATAGTTAAGCCAGTAAACATTAGTGCAAGACAGCTAATTGCCATGATCCAATGGATCCACAAATCTGCCTTTGACCAACGTACAACCATCTTGCCCGAGAAACCGTGGCTGAGTTTTGAAGGACCATTCACCAGATAAAACAGTAAGAAAGCACCAAATACACCCGTCACGGCCAAGGCCATAATCGGGGTGATATATTGATTCCTTATTTCTTTACCTTGGTTACCGGCAACGTTAATCAATACCCCAGTTTCGACCCCTTTGGCCGTGGTATAGCCAGTTTCACCTGACTTTACCGCACGCCACAGATCGGCTTCGCTGGTTTGCGCTTTCGCCTGCTGTTGGCTCGATTGCTGATCACTTGCCAGTACTGAGCCTGCGCTCATGACTGAGCCAAGTCCCAATCCCATCACGAGTACCATCAGAGCAAACAGACTGCGCAGTGATTTGTTTAACTGTTTGTTTAACATTTTCACTCCTTGCCAGAGGTTAGGGATCACTCCCTAACCTTCACTCTGCTTAGTTAATCTCACCGGTTTTTGGGTTGTAGCCCCAAATCACGTTAGGATTGCCTCGAGATGCCATACGTTGACGGTAAATGTTTGATACCACTTCCGCATCACCCGCGAGCAGTGCTTTAGTTGCACAAAGCTCTGCACACATAGGTAGCTTGCCTTCAGCAATACGGTTGGCACCGTATTTCTTGTGTTCGGCTTCGGAGAAGGTTTCTTCTGGGCCACCGGCGCAGAAGGTACACTTATCCATTTTACCGCGGCTACCAAAGGCGGTTTTCTTCGGAAATTGTGGTGCACCGAATGGACAGGCATAGAAGCAGTAACCACAACCGATACAGGTATCTTTGTTGTGCAGCACAATGCCATCGTCAGTACGGTAGAAACAATCTGCCGGACATACGGCCATGCAAGGAGCGTCGGTACAGTGCATACATGCGACTGAAATCGATGCTTCACCTGGTTGACCATCGTTAATTGTCACCACGCGGCGACGTTGAATACCCCACTCCAGCGCGGAGTCGTTTTCGTTTTTACATGCTGTGACGCAGCCGTTACACTCGATGCAGCGTTTGGTGTCACACAAAAATTTCATGACTGCCATAATGGCTTATCTCCTCATCAAGTTGGTTAGGCTTTGCTTATCTGGCATAAGCTGGACTTCGTTTCTTGCATCTGAGTCACAACGTCATAGCCGTAAGTTAAAATGGTGTTTGCCGACTCACCTATCACATAAGGCACTGTGCCTTCTGGATAGTTTTTCGCTAGGCTTTCGCCTTCAAATACCCCTGCGAAGTGGTACGGCATAAAACATTCACCCGGTACAACCCGTGGCGTCACCATTGCCTTCACTGTGATCTTGGCGCCTTCAGGGCTATGAACGAAGACATTGTCACCGTCACGAATACCACGGTCAGCAGCGTCTGCCGGGTTCATTTCGATAAACATTTCTTGTTGTAGCTCGGCTAACCAAGGGTTAGAACGAGATTCTTCACCACCACCTTCGTATTCCACTAAACGACCAGAGGTCAGTGTCAGTGGGAAACCTTGGGTAAAGTCCTTATCCTGAATCGACTTATAAAGTGTCGGTAGACGCGCAACCATACGGTCTTCGTAGGTTGGGTACTTAGCGACTAAGTCACGACGAGGAGTGTAGAGTGGTTCGCGATGCAGTGGGATATCATCTGGGAAGGTCCAAACGATACAACGTGCTTTCGCGTTACCGTATGGAATGCAGCCATGTTTAATGGCAACACGTTGAATGCCGCCAGAAATATCTGTCTTCCAGTTTTTGCCTTCGGCGTGTTTTTTCTCTTCTTCGGTTAAATCGTCCCACCAACCCAATTGCTTGAGCATATCGGCGGTAAATTCGGGGTAACCATCTTGGATTTCACTACCCTTAGAGTAAGTGCCTTCAGCAAGAATATTGACGCCATTGTGCTCAACACCATAGCGGGCGCGGAAGTTACCACCACCATCTTTAACATGTTTGGCTTCGTTATACAGAATTTGGGTGCCAGGGTGTTTCATCTCTGGCGTGCCCCAACATGGCCATGGTAAGCCATAGGTCTCACCCTTGGCTGGACCTCCCGGTGCTTCTAGGCTGTCAGCATTAAAAGTACCCCAGTTTTCTTGGTGCATTTTTAAGCGTTCTGGGCTATGTCCTGTGTAGCCGATTGTCCACATACCTTTGTTAAATTCGCGGGTAATATCTTCAATCAATGGCTCATCACCGTTGACTTTGATTTGTTTGAACAGTTCTTTATCTATGCCTACTTTCTTAGCGAGTTTGCACATGATCACGTGGTCTGGCAGAGATTCGAACAGCGGCTCTATCACCTTCGAACGCCATTGAACTGAGCGGTTTGTGGCTGACACTGAGCCGTAGGTTTCAAACTGAGTCGCAGCGGGTAGCAGATACACCCCATCCTTACGTTGATGCATCACGCCTGCCATGGTTGGGAATGGGTCCACAACCACCACAGTATCCATTTTATTCAGTGCTTCACGTACTTCGCGGCCACGGGTTTCTGTGTTGACCGATTGCCCCCAGAAGAACGCTAAACGAATATTGTCCTTTTGCGCGATTTTGGTTTTATCTTCAAGTACGCCATCGTGCCAGCGAGAGCAGGGGATACCTGTTGAAGTTTGTGGTGTTTGACCTAAGTATTCGCCTTGGTCGAAACGGCTCGACACCCATTTAGGATCGAGATCCCACACATTGGCCCAGTGGTTCCATGCTGCAGTGGTTAAACCGTAATAACCGGGTAAGTTATCGAATAACAAACCAAAGTCAGTTGCACCTTGTACGTTATCGTGGCCACGGAAAATGTTAGTACCACCACCAGGAACCCCCATGTTACCTAAAGCTAATTGCAATAAGCAGTATGAGCGGGTATTGGCATTACCGACGTGGTGCTGAGTACCACCCATACACCAAATAATGGTGCCGGGTTTGGTTTCAGCCATCATCTTGGCAACACGATACATTTGTGCCTTAGGTACGCCCACTACGTTTTCAACTTCTTCTGGGGTGTACTTTTTCACTTCCTCGCGAATACGTTCCATGCCGTAAACACGATGCTTGATAAATTCTTTATCTTCCCAGCCATTTTCAAAAATGTGCCATAACAGGCCATAAATGAACGGAATATCGGTACCTGGGCGGATATGCACGTACTCATCAGACTTAGCTGCAGTACGGGTGAAACGAGGATCAACGACAATAATTTTGGCGCCGCGCTCTTTACCAATCAAAATATGTTGCATTGCAACTGGATGAGCTTCACTTGGGTTTGCCCCAATAAACATGATGCACTTAGAGTTGCGAATATCGTTAATCGAGTTAGTTTGCGCACCGTAGCCCCAAGTGTTTGCAACACCGGCTACTGTGGTAGAGTGACAAATACGGGCTGAGTGGTCGACGTTGTTCGTACCCCACAATGCGGCAAATTTGCGATATAAATAAGCCTGTTCATTTGAGAACTTAGCACTACCCATAAAGTAGATAGAATCTGGACCTGATTCTTGACGAATCGCCATCATCTTATCGCCCACTTCATTGATGGCTTGATCCCAAGAGATCTTCTTCCACTTACCGCCTTCTAACTTCATTGGGTATTTCAGGCGTTTTTCGCCATGGCCGTGCTCACGCAGAGCTGCACCTTTAGCACAGTGACCGCCTTGGTTGAATGGATGGTCAAATGCGGGTTCTTGGCCTGTCCACACACCGTTTTGTACTTCAGCATAGATACCACAACCCACTGCGCAGTGAGAGCAAATGGTACGCTTAACTTCAGTCGGTGCATTGTGGGGGATATCTTTGGCTTCTGCTTTACGCATCATGCCAGTACCTAGCATTGACGCTGCAGCAATACCACCAGTGGCAAGACCTGCCGATTTTAAAAATTGGCGACGATTGAGACCGAGGGCGGGCGCTTTAGGCTCGACAACTTGGTCTGTTTTGCGGGTTAATCGCATCACACACACTCCTCTGGTTAGTTGTTCAACGACGCATAGTAATTACGGATATGGTCGGTTTCGCGATAGTTGTCACTCTTAGGTTCGCTTGGGGCAACTGTGGGGGTCGCAGCCAATGCTTGGCTACTCACAGTCGCTACCGCGCCAGCCGCACTGCCGAGTGCTAATGCTTTGAGCAGTTGACGGCGGCCCATGTCGGAAGCTTGCTTCTTCATAGTGTCTCCTTGTGTTACTAAATGAGGTGATACAAACCACGACCACCTCGGTTACTGTGGAAGCCTAAGCTTCCTTTTTGTGGCAAAGGTGAACGTTAAGTCCACCTTTGCCTATCAAACTAAAACGCGATAGGCACTGAATCTGCGTATCGCCAACCGTTTTCAGTTTAGTTCATTAATTCCACTTGTTTTTCTAAATCGCTGGCAGCGGGTTGTAGCTCCGCACTGCCAGGGCAATTCACAGGAATGTCTAAACTGAGTTGTTCAAACTCCGCAGCTTCCATCTCGAAAAACGCTTTAGCAAGCTGAGCAACCGTAGCGTAAAAGGCGGCACTAGGTGCTTTACCTAGGTTGTCGCAGAATCGCTGAATCCAGCTGCCAATATGGCGTTGGTAAAACGCTAGTTGACGATAACCTGGAGCCTCAAGAATTAATGTGCCCATCACTTCACACAGAGCAGCGACATGATCTTCGGGCTCTTTGACGTTTTCTTCGCGCTCAAAACCGAGTTGCATCAAGTCTTGGCGCAGCAGTGCTAAGGGTTTGTCCATTAATGAGCCAGTCATAAACCAACTGCCATAGGGCAGGATTTCGCCACAACCCACACCGAGGAACAGGGCAAAATACTCATCTTCTAATTGTTCACTGCTGAACTGCTTTGCAGCCAGTTGTACAGATAACCAAGCCTTGGTCATCTCATTGTCTTCATCGGCATCGATTTCAAGGTTGGCCAAAAATTGCAGCAGCTCAGGGCTAGGATGGCGACGCAAAAGGGCGGCTAACAGTTGATAGATATCGGCTCTCAACTGATCGTTTTCTGATACTTGTCTTACTGATTCGGTCATAGCGGATCTCTTATCGCAGTTGCTTTTCAGGATCTTGAAGAATGTCTTCAAACATGTCTTTTACCCGGCAATCACCACACATTTTCAAGCGTTCTATATTGGCTGAAAATGCACTGTGCGCGCCGACCATATCCAGCATCCGATGCACCATAGATTGGGTCGCAAAAGGAGAGCCACAGCGAATACATTCGAACGGGGCTTCTTCTTTCAGGGTTTGTAATTGCTGACGAGCAGCTTTATCAAAGTTAATTTGTGGCGTCAGGCAGATGACCTTTTCAGGGCAAGCCGCCTCACATAAGCCACATTGCACACAGTTTTGCTCAATAAAGTTTAGTGCAGGTTTGTCGCCACCATCTTGTAATGCCATGGTGGGGCAAATCGCCACGCAGGACATACACAGGGTACATTTCTCGACATTGACGCTGACGTTGCCGTAGGGAACGTTGTTGATACTTAAACAGCTGTTGATTTCACCCGCTTGGCTGTTTAGATGGTCAATCGCATCAAACAGAGTGTTACGTTTGCTGGTGGACGCAAAAGCGCCGGGCACAATCACTGGCCAATCGAGGCTGATGTCGAGCACAGGCTCCAAATTCGCCAGCATGCTTGGGTCGATAAGGCTCAGACGCTGCGGTTGGCCCATTTCATCTAAAATGCTGTTGGCTAAAGCCAGTTCACCTTTCAACATTTGTGTGAGCGTAGGGGCGGTTGCCTCGGTATTGAGGATTAACACTTGGCGTGCGCCCCAAGCCAGTGAAGCTAACCAATGGTCAATGCTGGCAACGGTGATTTCTTCAAGGGCGATAGGTAATACATCACCCGCTAAGTCGTTATCGATAAGGCTTGCACCAACCGCGTTGTCGTGAAAAAGGATCACTGGTGCTGTTTGCGCTTGCTCACGGTAACGACTGATAATTTTATTCAGGTAAGAATGCAATGCCTGTGGTGTCGGTAAGTCATAACCAATCGCACCCGTTGGGCAGGCGCTCGCACAGCTGCCAGCGCCGTGGCAGAGGTAAGGATCGACCTCAATTTTCTTGGCGACACTGCTAATTGCATCGGCAGGGCAAAAGTTGAGGCAACGGTTACAGCCGTTGATGCCATTACGGTCATGGGCGCACAGGTCGGCATTGATTTTGACGTAACGGGGTTTATCAAATTGCCCTACCAGTTCGGGGAGTTGCTCTAGTGCATCGGCGAGCTTTATGTCGTCTTGGCCAACATAGAAATATCCCGGAGGTAGCATTTCAAGATTCAAGCAAGGTGTGCTGCTTAAATCGAGTATCAAGTCAAAGTGCGGTTTACGAATGGCGACAACACTCAATTCCGCTGCACCGTTTTGATGCTCAACGCTAACTTGGAACTGCCCTAAAAATCCTTTAATACCGATGAGTTTGTTGTAGTAACTTTCGACATTCGTGGCGGCAGCCATCACTTGCTCAAGGTGTGCTTCATCTTGGCTGGTAATGGCTTCGTTCGCTAAAATGACGCGGCTTGCCATAGTGGACAATTTGTCCGCTGCGAGGCGTGCGAGATCCTCAGGGCCAATAATTAGCACTGTGCCTTCAGTGGTGTAACTCACTGTTGGCGGGATCAGATTCTGTAAAATCTGTGTTTGGGCTAACACATTTTGCCGCGCTTGTTTTAGCGCAGCCTGGGTTTGATTGGTTGTCAAATGAGTGCTCACATTGCGTTCCTGAACAGTACGTTGGCTGCTCTTTTATCGCTGTTTTGTTACAGATTCAGGCATTGATTTGATACTAAGTCATTGCCTTTTCTGCTTTTATCTAAGTTTTGTACTCTTAGTACAGCAATTCACATACCAAAGTTATAGACATAAAAATTAGCTAAACTGACATTAAACAACTGGCTTTTGCATCTGAGCTAATGGCTCTGGTGCATTTTGGGGTAGGTCATCAGTCTCCCCATCCAAATTGTCCGCAATCGGTATGGTGGCTAATTCGGTTTCGATATCACTGTTTTTTGATTCGATGGTATTTTCTGCACCGATCACTACATCGTCTGGTGTTGAGGTCTGTTCGATCTCTGATTCTTCACTGTCTTTGGTGATATAGCGGAATACTTTTTGGGCTAATTCAGCGGAGACTTCTGGTGTTAGTTTCGGTTGGTTGCTGTAATCAAGAGCATATTCCAAAAGACCATCTATCTCATTGAAATGCGGTTGTTTCCAAAGGGCGCGTAGCGCTGCCGTTTTTGCTGCTGGGTCAACATTCGCCCCCATAAACTGAGCGAAACTGCCACCAATCTCAATCTCGTCAGGATTAGGGAGATCTTCTGCCGTGAGAATGCGATGAGGGTCTTCATTTGCCTGGCTAAGCGCATCTTGTGATTCTTGCGCAGCGGTAGGCTCTTGAGTGATCTCTTCTGCCTTATTATCAACAAGTTCTTCCGCAGTCGTTTGCGTTTTAACAGCGGCTTCTTCAGCTGCCACTTGCTCACGACGTTGACTCCAACGGCTAAAAAAACCGTTTGCCTTTGGGGTTGAATCAGTCATTAGTCCCTCCGCAATGGATCGTGGCTTGGACCTTGATTTTTACGGTGATCGACATGCTTACGACGATAAGCAGCGATTTCAACTTCACCATATTGAGTGATAAAGGCTTCGATCCAACAGGCAATCGCTTCAGGCATAAGCGTGTTGATTACGGGCGTATTGCCTTCAAGACAGCCCGCAGCAACATTTTGATCTGCCGAAAGTAACGCGGGTACCCAAGTACCGTCTGCCATTTCATCACAGACTAAGTACAACATCGCATTGTCCATATCGAGGTTGATGCGGTAACTGGCGCGCTCATCTTTGTGCAGCTCTAGCAGTACTAAGGTCGCTCCTTCGGGGGCTTCGTGGGTTGCGGGAAGTAAATGATCGATTTCCCATTGTACTGAGGTCCAACGACCCACCTGTTTCTCTACTTTTTTGAGTGAAACGTACATGGGCCAAACACTAGTAGTATGTTGCATTGTCTCTCCGTTTCAACCGTAAGGGAGATAAGCCTTAGCATCCGGCGCTATTTCCCCTGCTTATCGTGATAAAAGGTCACTGCAATATTAATGCCATTAAACAAGGGGAATTAGTTTGAAGTGGATCATCAAAATAGGGTTAAAAGCGAGACATTTTGTCTGAATGGACATTTTGTCTGAGACATTTTGATGCGCCAGAATGTTTCGTATTGCGACGGATCACGCATTTAGCCCTGAGTTTTATACCTAGGTATAAATATTGCTATGCTGATGCCATCACTTGTAAAGCGGTAACATTATGATTTCTGATAACAGTTCTAATATTGCTCAGCAGATGCTCGCCAATGACCATCCTTCTCTACCCAAGCGAAGCTTTTCCTTTGTAAAAACTCAAGCTGAAGTGCCGTTAACTATTGCCGTCAAAGCAGTGGATGAGTCAGGAGTGGTAATTGATAAGCATGTTGCCTGTGAGCGACCTTTAACGGTTTATCTGAACTGGCGCCCGATAGTGACCCTGATGACATTGGGGGCAAAGCCTGAGTCATTAGCTCTTGGTTATCTTAAAAATCAGGGTTTTATCTCGGATGTTGCTCAATTAGAGTCTGTCATTGTTGATTGGGATGTGAATTCTGCCGCGGTATTAACGCATGAGCAAACCGCCGATCTCGAACAAAAGTTATCTGAAAAAACCGTTACGTCCGGCTGTGGTCAAGGGACTGTATATGGCAGTTTTATGCAGGATTTAGATGGTATTCAGCTACCTACCCCAAGCCTTAAGCAGAGTACGCTCTACAGCTTGCTCAAAAACATCAATGAATATAATGAGACCTACAAAAATGCAGGTGCCGTGCACGGTTGTGGTGTTTGTGAAGCTGACCAGATCCTTGCTTTTGTAGAAGATGTTGGCCGTCATAACGCGGTGGATACCTTGGCGGGAGATATGTGGTTAGCGCAGGATCGGGGCGATAACAAAATCTTCTATACCACAGGACGGTTAACCTCGGAGATGGTGATTAAGGTCGCCAAAATGGGGATACCTGTACTGCTGTCGCGAAGTGGTGTAACGCAAATGGGTCTGGAGCTTGCCCAAAAACTTGGTATCACGATTATTGCTCGGGCCAAAGGGCGTCATTTTTTGGTCTACCACGGCAGTGAAAATCTCGAATTTGATGTGAATACCAACTCCGATAAATAGCGACCTTATCAGATAGCGACCGGACTCAAAAGAGATAGACGACAAGGATATAAGATGACATCCGCTAGTGAATTGATTTACATGAGCGCGAAGCAAGTTGCTGAGTATTTAGATCTTAATGAGAAAAAGGTTTACGCGATGGCGAATGACCGAATTCTCCCCGCAACAAAAATCACCGGCAAATGGTTATTCCCTAAGGTGCTGATTGACCGCTGGGTGATGGACTCCTGCCATAGCGGTATGTTAACTGACAGACTATTGATTACTGGTAGTGATGATCCTCTGTTGTCAATGTTAGTGGCGCGTTTGATGGCGCAGGTTGGTAGTCGTGAGCTTATTAGCTACAGTGCAACAGGCTCTCGTTTGGGGTTAGAGTTATTAGCTAAGGGCTATGCTGATGTGTGTACCTTGCACTGGGGGAGTATGGAAGATAGAAATATCCGCCATCCAGCATTGCTTAAAGGTTATCAAAACCACCAACAATGGATCATGGTGCACGGCTATTCCCGTCAGCAAGGCTTGATCATGCGTACCGATATGCACCACAGATGTCAAGAAGAGGATAAAGTTCTCAGTTTGCCTTGGCGCTGGGTCAGTCGCCAAGGCGGCGCTGGCAGTCAGCAGCATCTAGAGCAGTGGCTATTAAAGCAAGGTGCACGTTTAGATCAGCTTAATATCATACTCACAGCTTATAGTGAGCGTGAACTTGCAGGCTATATTGCACGTGGAGATGCAGATATTGGTTTTGGTTGTCAGTCTGTTGCTTTAGAGAGCGGTTTAAGCTTTGTGCCACTGATCAGGGAGTCCTTCGACTTTGTGATGCCACAAAGTATTTACTTTCGCAGGCAGCTACAACAACTCTTTACTATGTTAAGCAGTGGGCATACTCGGCAAATGGCGGCTCTTTTAGGGGGGTATGATCTTACCGATTGCGGACAGCTTCTTTGGAGTGCAAGTTAAGTACCTTATATGTACGTATAAGTGCATCACTACACGCTACTTTATAGCTTATATATGTGTAAAGTAGCGGCTGACACCAATAGCCTTCATCTTGCTTAATCATGTAGAGCTCCAAATTTACCGCCTCATTTATTCTTTCTTCTATCTTTAGCACACACTCGTTTACTCAATAAAGGCTCGCTGTTAGGTTTGTTTTGCTCATAAATTCAGCGTTTGTGGATAACTCTGGGTATAACAAGTGTGTAGGTTGTGCCTAGCTTGGGTGTAACAATCTATTTGAAAATTAATCATAAAAACCTGAAAAAAGCGCTTGCACAAAAAGTTTCGCTGCCTATAATGCGCATCCACTGACACGGCACACAGCGAAAGCGAGCGCGGTTACAGTGCGAATCGAATGCAAATTGTGCAGTTGATTCGAAAGCCTCAAGAAGTTTGTAAAAACGCCTTGACGCGACAAGGGAAATGCGTAGAATACGCAGCCCTGACCTGCTGAGCGGTAACGCGAAGTGAATGGTCAAACGCTCTTTAACAATCTAAACAAGAAATCTGTGTGGACACTCACAGGTGTTGAGTTAATCGAAATTACTTTACTTTCGAGTGGGTAATCAAAAAATTAAATCAATGTAATAATGAGTGTTCATAGCAATATGTACAACGACTTATTAAGTTAAGTCGATTCAGAATTCATTGAGCTGAATCTTAGGATTCAAAAAAACTTTAATTGAAGAGTTTGATCATGGCTCAGATTGAACGCTGGCGGCAGGCCTAACACATGCAAGTCGAGCGGCAGCACAAGTAAGTTTACTTATGAGGTG